>DAIQBQ010000125.1:0-8696 GCA_036781065.1 Actinomycetota bacterium | reverse complement strand
CCGCCGACCTCGTTCAGCGAGACGAGCCGGTGGTAGCGGTAGAAGGCGGTGTCCTCGACCCCCTTGGCCATCACCGCCGCCGAGATCTGCTGCAACCGCATCACCAGCTCGGTCTCCAGCGGACCGGTCAGCTCCAGGTCGAGCAGGCGGGTGAGGAACTCGAACAGCTCCGGGTCGAGGTCACTGCGGCGGTTCCGGGCGGCGGCGGCGGCGGCGCTGACGATGGCGTGGTCGTCGGCGGTCATCGCCCGCCGGTCGGCGTCGACGTAGGTCCGGTACACCGGGAGGCAGGCGGTGAACTCGCGCAGCGCCTGGGCGAGCTCGTGCCGTGAGTAGTCCCGGTAGCGGCGGTGCAGCTCGCAGATCTGCACCAGCAGGTCGGCCAGCCGGGCGAAGTCGCTGGCGAGCAACTGGTCGACCGCCTCCAGCTTGGCTTCGATCGCCAGGTCGGCGAAGTCGCGGGTCTCCCCGGTGAACTCCTGGTAGTAGTCGGTCAGCGGGGCCTCCCCGGCGGGGTCGACGAACAGGCCGTTGACCACGTTGAGGAAGTCGTAGCCGGTGGTGCCGTCGGCCGGCCAGGACGCCCGGAGCTCCTCGCCCGGCTGGAGGATCTTCTCGACCACCAGCCACACCGTCGGCTCCTTCGCCCGGATCTGGCACAGGTAGCCCTCCGGGTCGCGCAGACCGTCGGGATGGTCGACCCGCAGGCCCTCCAGAACCCCCTTGGCAACCAGCTTGAGGACGAGGGCGTGCGCGGCGGCGAAGACCTCCTCCCGCTCCATGTTCAGGCCGACCAGGGTGTTGATGTCGAAGAACCTCCGGTAGGGCAGGTCCCGGCCGGCGGTGCGCCAGTAGGCGAGCCGGTAGTTCTGGCGTTCGAGCAGGACGTCGAGGGTGTCCGGGTCGGAGTTGACCAGGTCGACGACGTCGTCGACCGCACGAGCCACCGGTGCCCGCTCGTCGAGCAGCCGGGCGAGCTGGCCGAGCAGCACGTCGCCGTCCCGCTCGCGCTCCCGGATCTCCTCGGGGTCGGTTGCCGTGCCCGGGGGCAGCCGGCCGAGCGCGGCGGCGATGGACTCCAGCTCTTCGGACTGGCACCTGCCGGCGGCGACCAGCAGCATGAGGTCGAGCGACTCGGGGGTGGTCGGCAGCGGGTGGCCGGGGGCGTGGACCTGGAACCAGGCCCCCATCCGCACCAGCCGGATCTTGCCGGCCTCCAGTACGCGGCCGTAGTGGCTCTCCAGGACCGGGAGCAGGATCTTGTTGCGCAGCCTCGACTCCGGCCCGTGCCAGTCGATGTCGAAGTAGCCGGCGTAGCGGGACGACGGCCCGTTGGCGAGCACATCCCACCACCAGGAGTTCTCGGGCACGGTCGCCATGTGGTTCGGGACGATGTCGAGGACCTCGCCGATCCCGGCTGCCCCCAACGCCTCGGCCATCCGTTCGTGGCCTCCGGCGCCGCCGAGCTCCTGATTCAGCCAGCCGTAGTCGACGACGTCGTAGCCGTGCGTGCTGCCGCGGGCCGCCTGGAGGAACGGGGAGCAGTACAGGTGGGAGACGCCGAGCGCCGCCAGGTACCCGGAAAGCCCGGCGGCGGCGTCGAAGCCGAACTCCGGGCGGAGCTGGACCCGGTAGGTCGCCCGCAGCTCAGGCACGGCGCAGCAGCACCGTGGAGCGGGCGATCAGGGTGATGTCCTCGCCGGCCTTGAGGGTGTCCGGCTCGTCGGGGAGGACCGGGGCCGACGTGTCGGCGACGGTCTCCCAGGCAGCGCCGTACTCCTCGGGCGGCAGGCGGAACACCACGTCCTCGAAGTGGGCGTTGACCAGCCAGGCAAAGCTGTCGTCGTGCAGCCGCTCCCCCCGGGCGTCGGCCTCGGCGAGGGCGTCGCCGTTCAGCACGATGGTGAGCGAATGGTGGTTGTCGTCCCAGTCCTCGTCCGACATCTCGACGCCGTCGTGACGGAACCAGATGATGTCCTCGACGCCGCCCCCCCGGATCGGCCGGCCCTGGAACCAGCGCCGGCGGTGGAACACCGGGTGCTCGAGTCGCACCGCGATCAGCGACCTGGTGAACTCGAAGAGATCGGCGTTGGCTTCGAGCAGGTCCCAGTCGTACCAGGAGGTTTCGTTGTCCTGGCAGTAGGCGTTGTTGTTGCCGTGCTGGGTCCGGCCCAGCTCGTCGCCGCCGAGCACCATCGGGATGCCTTGGGACAGCAGCACCGACATCAGGAAGTTGCGGGTCTGGCGGCGCCGGAGCCCCAGCACCTGCGGGTCGTCGGTCGGCCCCTCCGCCCCGCAGTTCCACGACCGGTTGTCGTCCGAGCCGTCCCGGTTGTCCTCGCCGTTGGCCTGGTTGTGCTTCTCGTTGTAGGAGACCAGGTCGGCCAGGGTGAAGCCGTCATGGGCGGTGACGAAGTTGACGCTGGCGTGGGGCCGGCGCCCGCTCCACTCGTAGAGGTCGGAGCTGCCGGTGATGCGGCCGGCGAAGTCGCCGAGCGACTGGTGCTGCGCCCGCCAGAAATCCCGCATGCTGTCCCGGTACCGCCCGTTCCATTCCGACCATAAGGTCGGGAAGTTGCCCACCTGGTAACCGCCCTCGCCGACGTCCCAGGGCTCGGCGATCAGCTTCGCCTGGCTGATCACCGGGTCCTGCTGGATCATGTCGAAGAACGCCGACAGCCGGTCGACGTCGTGCAGCTCCCGGGCCAGGGTGGCCGCCAGGTCGAACCGGAACCCGTCGACGTGCATCTCCAGGATCCAGTAGCGCAGCGAGTCCATCACCAGCTGGAGCGCCGAGGGGTGGCGCATGTTCAGGCTGTTGCCGGTGCCGGTGTAGTCCATGTAATGACGGGGATCCTCGGGGACCAACCGGTAGTAGGCGGCGTTGTCGATGCCCCGGAACGACAGCATCGGGCCCAGTGCGCTGCCCTCGGCGGTGTGGTTGTAGACGACGTCGAGGATCACCTCGATCCCTGCCTCGTGCAGCGTTTTGACCATGAACTTGAACTCCGGCACCTGCTCGCCGCCGGGGTTGACGCCGAAGCTGCTGTAGCCGTTGTGCGGCGCCAGGAACCCGACCGAGTTGTACCCCCAGTAGTTGCGGAGGCCCCGCTGGACCAGGTGGTGGTCATGGATGAACTGGTGCACCGGCATCAGCTCGACGGCGTTGACCCCGAGCCGGGTGAGGTAGTCGATGACCGGCGGTGAGGCGAGCCCGGCATAGGTGCCGCGCTGGGCCTCCGGCACATCGGGGTGGCGCATCGTCAGCCCCTTGACGTGGACCTCGTAGACCACCAGGTCGTGGAGCGGCCGGTTCGGCCGGTGCTCACCCGTCCAGTCGAAGAACGGGTTGATCACCACCGATTTCGGCACGTTGGGGGCGGAGTCCGTGGTCTCCATGACGTCGTCGCCCTGCCCGAACGGGTAGGGGAACACCGCCGGGGACCAGTCGACCTCGCCGTCGATCGCCTTGGCGTAGGGGTCGATCAGCAGTTTGGCCGGGTTGCAGCGCTGGCCCTGCGCCGGGTTGAACGGCCCGTGCACCCGGTAGCCGTAGCGCTGCCCGGGGCGGACGGTCGGCAGGTACCCGTGCCACCAGGGCCCGGTCCGCTCGGGCAGGTCGACCCGGGTCTCGGTGCCCTCGTCGTCGAACAGGCCCAGCTCCACCCGCTCGGCGACTTCGGAGAACAGCGAAAAGTTGGCCCCGGCGCCGTCGAACGTGGCCCCGAGCGGCAGGGGCTGACCAGGCCAGCAGTTCACCCGGCCCGCCCAGATCGTATTGGCGAGACCACTCCAGATCCTTTCCGGCCACGCGGCAAGTCAGGCCGGAGCCGCCCCTTGTCTTACCCGGCTGCCGCTACTCCATCCTCGCAGACGCGGGCCCTGCGGCGCCCTCGCCGCGACGGCCGGCGGAGGCTTCACGTTCGCGGCACCTCCATTTCACACAGCTTTCACCGGTGCAGTCGTATCCCGCCCGCTGCCCCGGGCGCTTTCTTTCCTGACGTACAGATCTTCCAGCGTCGAAGGAGGAGCGAAGTGAACAAGACCGGGAGCTGGAGCGCCAGGGCGGGGCTCCTCGTGGTCGCCGGGGTGCTGACGGCCGGATGCACCCTGGGCCACACGGCGTCCGCACCGAAGGCGCCGGCCAGCGCCGGACCGACCAGCGCCGGATCGGTTCCGGCCCAGCCGGGTTCCACCCAGGCCCCGCCAGCGGCCCCGGCCACTCCCAGTAGCTCCTACGCCACCGCCGAGGACCTGCAGGCCGAGGCGCAGGACCAGGCCGCACTCGACCAGGCCCTGAACGATTTGCAGAACGAGCTCACCACCTCGGACGCCGCACTCAGCGGCGGCGAGAACGACGTCCCCACCAACTAGTACCGCGAAAAGGAGGAAGTCATGAACGTCACGACCGCCGTGACCCGGCTCAGCGCCGCCGTGGTCGCCGCTGGCCTCGCCCTGGCCTTCGCCGGCCCGGCATTCGCCGCCGGCACGCCCACCCCGACCGTCACCCCGGCCGCCTCGACCGCCGGCAGGATCAGCCTGCTGCGCCAGAAGTGCGAGACCGCGATCACCAACCGGCTGAACTCGATCGCCACCACCACCGGCGTCGTGCAGGCCAACGCCCACCTGACCGCCGGCGACCGGTCGAGCCTGCTGACCCAGATCGGCAACGAGAAGACCGGGCTGAGCGCCCTCGGCGACAAGATCGCCGGCGACACCGAACCGGCGACGCTCAGGGCGGACTGCCGGGACATCGTCTCCGACTACCACTGGTATGTCATCGGGCTGCCGAAGGTGCACCTGACGATCGCCGCCGACGACTCGCTCGCCATCGTCCAGACCCTGAACGACCTGGCCACCCGGCTGCAGTCGGACATCGACCGGGCGCAGCAGCGGGGCCGCAACGTCAGCCAGGCGCAGGCCGACGAGAACGCCCTGACCGCCGCCATCGCCTCCGGCCTGGGCGCCGCCTCGCCGGTGCCGGCGATGGTCCTGCCGCTGGCCTTCGACAACTGGCCCGCCGCCCAGCCGGTGCTGGAGTCGGCTCGCACCGACATCGCCAATGCCCGGGGCGACTTCGAGAACGCCCGCACCGACGCCAAGAAGGTCATCGCCGACCTGCGGGCGCTGGTCCCGACTCCGGCGGTGACGGCAACCGCCCACTAGCTCGGGTGGGCAAAGGGACTGCCGGATCCAGGTGGCACCCCTCGCTACGCTTTTGTGCGTAAAAACCGCCATATATAGTCAGTTTTTACTCACAAAAAGATCTGGGCCAAGTGGACCCCACCGCCTCGCCGTCCCTACAATGCCCGGCGTGCGGGCGGCGATGGCGGTGCGGGTCAGCGCGGAGGATCCACTCGGGGGCCTGGAGGTCGCCGAGCGGGACCCCCCGGCGGTCCCGGACGGGTGGACCGCGGTGCGGGTCGTCGCGGCGGCGGTCAACCACCACGACCTGTGGACGCTCAAAGGCGTTGGCGTCGACCCGAAACGGCTGCCGATCGTGCTCGGCTGCGACGCCGCCGGCATCGCCGAGGACGGTCGGGAGGTCATCGTCCACGCGGTGATCGGCACCCCGGAGCCCGGCTCCCAGGGCGGGCCGGGTTGCGACGAAACCCTGGCCCCCGACTTCTCGCTCCTCTCCGAGCGCCACGACGGGACGATGGCCGAACTGGTCGCCGTCCCCCGCCGGAACCTGATCCGCAAACCGCCTGAGCTCTCCTTCGCCGAGGCGGCCTGCCTGCCCACCGCCTACCTCACCGCCTACCGGGCGCTGTTCAGCCGGGCCGGCCTCCAGCCCGGCCAGCGGGTCCTGGTCCAGGGGGCCGGGGGCGGCGTGGCGACCGCGGTGGCGATCCTGGGCAAGGCCACCGGCCTCCGGGTCTGGGTCACCAGCCGCTCAGCGGAGCGGGGCCAGCGGGCGGTGGCGATCGGGGCGGAGCGGGCGTTCGCCGCCGGTGCCCGGCTGCCCGACCGGGTGCACGCGGTCATCGACACCGTCGGCCAGGCGACCTGGGCGCACTCGCTCCGCTCGCTGCTGCCGGGCGGGACGCTGGTATCGATCGGTGCCACCAGCGGCCCCAACCCTCCGGCCGACCTGCAGCGGATCTTCTACCGCCAGCTCCGGATCGTCGGTTCCACGATGGGCACCGCTACCGAGCTCGCCGACCTGGTCAGCCTGCTCGTCGGCACCGGGGCGCGGCCGGTGATCGACCGGGTCGTCCCGCTGGCAGACGCCCGATCCGCCCTCGGGGCGATGGCCTCAGGCGATCTGTTCGGCAAGATCGTCCTGTCATTATGAAGTTCGCGTTACCTAGTCACCGGGGGGACGTTTTTGCCGTCGGGCTCCCCGGCCTTGTTGGTATAGTTTCCGCTGTGATCTGAGACGTCAATGACGGGTTAGCGGGAGCGGCACGTCCGATGCGAGCCGTACATTTGCAGGCAGGGGAGGAGGTGAGCACTCTATGGCATCAATGATTTACGGGAACCTCGTCCACTCGTACTGGTTCATCATCTTGGTGGTGGCGGCGGTCATTGCGACGTTCGGCTTGACCTTCCGGAGCAAGGACCAGTAACCACCACGTAGCCACCCCCCTCCCTCATGCCTCTCGGTGGGGCCGACGTCGCAAGTTCCGGCCCCACCGCGCGAGGAGTGCGTCTGCCCGCCTACGCCCCATCCTGGGGCAGGCGCGCGCCCCTGATCGTCTCCCGGTCCCCGTCCCCGCCCGCTCTTCAGCGGTAGCCTTCCCGCATGGAGCTTGGGCTCTTCCCGCTCGGGATCGCCCTCCTGCCGGGTGAGGAGGGGCCGCTGCACATCTTCGAGCCCCGCTACCGCGAGCTGATCGGCGAATGCATCGACACCTCCGGTGCGTTCGGCTTCATCTACCACCACGATGGCCAGCTGTGCTCGGTCGGCACCCGGGCGACGGTCGTCGAGGTCCTTCGCCGCTACGACGACGGCCGGCTCGACATCGTGGTCCGGGGCGGCGACCGGTTCCGGCTCGGCGAGTTGACCAGCGGGCGCTCGTTCATCACGGCCTCGGTCATCGACTTCGACGACGTCCCCGACCTGCCGAGCCCCGACGAGCTGGCGGCCTGCCGCCGAGCCTGGCGCAAGGTTGCCCTGCCCGGCGAGCCCGGCGAGCCCGGCGACCGGAACGCCTTCGCGATGGCCGCCGCACTCGTGCTCCCGGCACCGATCAAGCAGGACCTGCTGGAGCTGCGCTCCGAGCGTGCCCGGGTGCAGCGGCTCACCCGGGAGCTTTCCGGGGAGCTGGGGGCCGAGCTGCTGGCCAATGAGATCGGCCTGCGCGCCGCCTCGAACGGCAAGGTCGTCCACCCGCCGGAGGGCGGGTAAGGTAACCTCCATTAAGGTAACCTCCATGACAATGAGGGTCACCGCCGGGCGCGCCGTAGCTGCGCTCGGGGCGGTGGCCGGCTCTGCTGGGCTGGGGCTGGCCGCCACCGGCTGGTACTGCGCCAACGAGCTGCTCGTTCCGGAGCGCGCCGGGGACCCGTACAGCCTCCGCGTGCTGGCGCTCGACCCGTTCGCGGTCACGCTCCCCGCCACCGAGGACACGCTCCAGTCCGGTGACGCCACACTGGAGTGGATCGGGGGCTACGGCTTGCTCGGCCCGGTGCCCGCTGAGACCGACCTCGGGGCTCGGCGGGCGCTGACCGAGCGCACCGGCACCGAGCTGGCGGCCGGCATGCGGGTCAGGATCAAGCGCCACGCCTTCAACGGCACACCGGCGAAGGCGTTCGGGCTCGGCTACTCCGACATCATCGTGCGCGCCGACCTCGGGCCGATGCCCGCCTGGCTGGTGCCGGGGGCGCCCGGCAACGGGTCGCGGACGGCAACCGGCGGCGGGACCTGGGCGATCCTCGTGCATGGGCGTGGCCATGGCCGGATCGGCATGCTGCGGCTGCTGCCCGAGCTCCACCGGGCCGGACTGACCTCGCTGGTGATCAGCTACCGCAACGACGTCGCCGCCCCGCCCTCGCCCGACCAGCTCTTCCACCTGGGCGACACTGAGTGGTTCGACCTCGAGGCGGCGGTGTCCGAGGCCCGGCGGAGGGGGGCCGACCGGCTGGTGCTGGCCGGAGACTCGATGGGTGCGGCGATCGTCCTGCAGTTCATGCAGCGGTCCCGGCTGGCCGAGGACGTCGACGGCCTGATCTTCGACGCCCCGGTGCTCGACTGGAACGCCACCCTGACCCTTGCCGCCCGCGTGCGCCACCTGCCCTGGGCGCTGGCCATGGTGGCCAAGGAGATCGCCCGGCGGCGGATCGGCATCGACTGGGAGCGCTTCGACCAGGTGCAGCG
Source organism: Actinomycetota bacterium (assembly GCA_036781065.1). Classification (GTDB taxonomy): domain Bacteria; phylum Actinomycetota; class CADDZG01; order JAHWKV01; family JAOPZY01; genus DAIQBQ01. Next base: position 373 of record DAIQBQ010000125.1, on the reverse strand, counting down.
GGCGACCGGGCTCCGCCACCCGATGCTGATCGTGCACGGCCAGTCGGACACCACGGTCCCGCTGGCGACCTCGGTGGCGCTGGCCCGCCGCCGTCCCGACCTGGTCACCCTGGTGCAGGTCCCCGGCGCCGAGCACGCCGAGAGCTGGAAGGTCGATCCTGCCGGATGCGCCGAGGCGGTGAGGAGCTTCCTCGGCCTGCTAGCGACGGTCCCGTTCTGACGTGTAGCGATCGTTGCGACCTCTTCCCACAGCATCCGGCCATTAGAGCAAATGTCTATGTCTGTTTTTGCCCGGATTCCGGGCAAAAATCACACCAAGCAGGCTGTAGAGCCAGAGGATCGCCGGCGGCCGCCACCTCACCATCAGGACGAC
>DAIQBQ010000124.1:0-8707 GCA_036781065.1 Actinomycetota bacterium | reverse complement strand
ACCCGTATGGGCTCGGGCAAGGGCAACCCCGAGGGCTGGGTCGCCGTGGTCAAGCCCGGCCGGGTGATGTTCGAGCTGGCCGGGGTCAGCGAGCCGGTCGCCGCCGAGGCGATGCGGCTGGCCGGCCACAAGCTGCCGATCGACTGCCGGTTCGTGCGCCGCGAGGTCGGCGCCGGGGGTGAGCGATGACCCGCGCGTCGGAGTTCCGCGAGCTCGACTCGCCGGAGCTGGCTGCCCGGCTGGACGAGGTGAAGGAGGAGCTGTTCAACCTCCGCTTCCAGCACGCCACCGGCCAGTTGGAGAACTACAAACTTATCGGGATCACGGAGCGCAACGTCGCCCGGATCCGCTCGATCCAGCGGGAGCGGGAGCTGGGGATCTCGATTGAGCCCACCCCGGAGGAGGCCGCCGCCGCCCGCCGGCGTCGCAAGGAGGCGGAGGAGGCGGAAGAGGCCGAGGCCGAGTCCCGGCGCACCCGCCGCCGCAGCCTGCGCCGCGGCCGGGACGAGGAGGAAGAACAGGAGGCCGCCGGTGAGCCGGTCGCCGGAGCAGACGAGCAAGAAGAGGCGGGAGACGAACTGGCCGAGGACGCCGACGGCGAGGAGACCGAGGAATGAGCGCAGCACAACAGGATTCCGCTGCCGGCACGACTGAGGACCGGGGCCAGCGCAAGGTCCGGACTGGCATCGTGACCTCGGACCGGATGGACAAGACCGTCGTGGTCCAGATCATCCAGACGATCCGCCACCCGCTGTACCCGAAGATCTACCGGAGGCGGAAAAGCCTGTATGCCCACGACGAAGCGAACGCCGCCAAGGTCGGCGACCGGGTCCGGGTCATGGAGACCCGCCCGATGTCGAAGCAGAAGCGGTGGCGGGTCGTCGAGATCCTGGAGCGTGCCAAGTGATCCAGCAGGAGTCGCGGCTCAAGGTGGCCGACAACACCGGCGCCCGCGAGGTGCTGTGCATCAAGGTGCTCGGCGGCTCGAGCCGGCGCTACGCCGCCGTCGGCGACATCATCGTCTGCGCGGTCAAGGACGCCCTGCCCAACCAGCAGGTGAAGAAGGGCGACGTGGTCAAGGCGGTGATCGTCCGTACCGCCAAGGAGAAGCGGCGGCCGGACGGAAGCTACATCCGCTTCGACGACAACGCCTGCGTGATCATCAACGACCAGAACAACCCGCGGGGTACCCGCGTCTTCGGGCCGGTGGCCCGGGAGCTGCGCGAGAAGCGGTTCATGAAGATCATTTCCCTGGCACCGGAGGTGTTGTAGGTGGCCGCGCGAGTCAAGAAGGGCGACCGGGTCTCGGTGCTCTCCGGCAAGGACGCCGGGCGTGAGGGCCGGGTGATCGCCGTGTTCCCGAAGAAGAACCGGGTCCTCGTCGAGGGCGTCAACCGGGTGAAGCGCCACGAGCGGGTGCGCCCGTCGGCCCGCGGCGGGGGCCAGGAGGGCGGCATCGTCACCAAGGAGCTGGCGGTCGACCTGTCCAACGTCACGCTGATCTGCAACTCGTGCGGGCCGACCCGGGTCGGGTTCTCGGTCGACGAGGACGGGACGAAGGTCCGCATCTGCCGCGAGTGCAAGACGGAGCTGGTGTGATGGCGCCCACCGCGACGGCCGTGCCGGCGGGCTACGTCCCGCGGCTCAAGACCCGCTACCTGACCGAGATCCGGGCGAAGCTGGCCGAGGAGCGGTCGCTGAACGTCATGGCCGTGCCCAGGCTGACCAAGATCGTCGTCAACATGGGTGTCGGCGAGGCCGCCCGGGATGCCAAGCTGCTCGACGAGGCGGTCGCCGACCTGCGGATCATCACCGGCCAGAAGCCGATGATCACCAAGGCCCGGACCTCGATCGCCGGTTTCAAGCTCCGGGAAGGGGTGTCGATCGGGGCCAAGGTCACCCTGCGCGGCGACCGGATGTGGGAGTTCCTCGACCGGTTGCTGTCGGTGGCGCTGCCCCGCATCCGGGACTTCCGGGGGCTGTCCCCGAAGTCGTTCGACGGGGCGGGCAACTACACCTTCGGCGTCACCGAGCAGCTGATCTTCCCGGAGATCGACTACGACAAGATCGGCCACGTGCGGGGCATGGACATCACGTTCGTGACCACGGCAACCGACGACGCATCGGGCCGGGCGCTGCTCACGGCGCTCGGGTTCCCGTACAGGACGAACTGAGCCCAGCCTGCCCCCCGCCTTCCGATAACCTAGGAGAGTTCATGGCAAAGAAAGCGTTGGTGATCAAGGCCTCCCGCCCGCCCAAGTTCAAGGTGCGCGGCTACGAGCGGTGCAAGCGGTGCGGTCGGCCCCGGGCCTATCTGCGCAAGTTCGCCATGTGCCGGTTGTGCTTCCGCGACCTGGCGCACCGCGGCGAGATCCCTGGCGTCACCAAGGCGAGCTGGTAGGGGGGCGCCGATGTCCATGACCGACCCGATCGCCGACATGCTGGCGCGGATCCGCAACGCCCAGGGGGCCGAGCACGACACCGTCGACATGCCGCTGTCGAAGATCAAGCTGGAGATCGCCCGGATCCTGAAGGCCGAGGGCTACATCCAGGACTACTCGACGCTGACCGGTGAGAACGGCCACCCGGCCCTCCGAGTCCGGCTCAAGTACGGTCACGGGCGGGCGCGGACGATCTCCGGCATCAAGCGGATCTCCAAGCCGGGCGGCCGGGTCCACGCCCGCCGCGACCAGTTGCCCAAGGTGCTCGGCGGGATGGGCATCGCCATCGTGTCGACGTCGTCGGGGATCATGACCGACCGGGAGGCCAAGCGGGCCGGGGTGGGCGGGGAAGTCCTCGCCTTCGTCTGGTAGCCGGTCCGTGGCGAGGCAGGGAGAGAGCAGATGAGCCGCATCGGCCGCATGCCGATCACCGTCCCGAGCGGGGTCGAGGTGACCCTGGAGCCCGGCCGCGCCTCGGTCACGGGTCCGAAGGGGACGCTGCAGCGCACGATCCCCGCCGAGATCGTCTTCGAGCGCACGGGCGACACGCTGGTGGCGCTGCGGCCCTCCGACTCCGGCGAGCACCGGTCGCTGCACGGCCTGACCCGGACGCTGGTGGCCAATATGGTCCAGGGAGTCACCGTCGGCTTCGAGAAGAACCTGGAGATCCACGGGGTCGGCTACCGCGCCGTCGCCAAGCCCGAAGGCATCGAGCTGGCGCTCGGCTACTCCCACCCGATCCGCTACCCGGCCCCCGAGGGGATCACCTTCGAGGTCCCTTCGCCCACCCGGATCACCGTCCGCGGGGCGGACAAGGAGCTGGTCGGCCAGGTCGCCGCCGAGATTAGAGCCATGCGCAAGCCCGATCCGTATAAGCAGAAGGGGGTCCGCTACGCCGGTGAGCGGATCCGCAAGAAGGCTGGAAAGGCATCGAAGTGAGCAGATCACCTGCCGCCGCCCGGAAGCGCCGCCACGCCCGGGTACGCAAGAAGGTCTCGGGGACGCCGGCTCGGCCGCGGCTGGCGGTGTTCCGCAGCAACCGGCACACCCACGCTCAGCTGATCGACGACGTCGCCGGGCGGACGCTCGCCGCCGCCTCGACCCAGGAGGCGGCGCTCAGCGGCTCCTCCGGGGCAACGGTCGAGGTCGCCGAGCGGGTCGGGAAGCTGCTCGCCGAGCGGGCGAGCGCCCAAGGGATCACCGCCGCGGTGTTCGACCGGGGCGGGTTCAAGTTCCACGGCCGCGTCAAGGCCCTGGCCGATGGCGCGCGCAGCGCCGGATTGGAGTTCTAGGTGTCCCAGACGTTTGGAACGGAGGTATAGCGTGCCCCCACCCCCTGCTTCAGGCCGGCGCGGCCCCGGCGGCGGTCGCGGCGGCCCCGGCGGCCCGGGTGGGCCCGGCGGCCGGCGCGAGGGCGGTCGCCGGGACGGCGGTCGCCGGGACGGCGGTCCGCGCAACGACGACGCCCGCCAGGGTTACATCGAGCGCATCGTCGGCCGGCCCCGGCGGGTGGCGAAGGTGGTCAAGGGCGGCCGGCGCTTCTCGTTCTCGGCGGTGGTCGTTGTCGGCGACGGCAAGGGCCGGGTCGGTGTCGGGCAAGGCAAGGCCCGGGAGGTGCCGGCGGCGATCGCCAAAGCTTCCGAGGCGGCGAAGAAGGCGATGTTCGACGTGCCGCTGGTGGTCGCCACGATCCCGCACCAGGTGCTGGGCGAGGCCTCCGGCGCGGTCGTGCTGCTGAAGCCGGCGTCGCCCGGGACCGGCGTGATCGCTGGCGGGCCGGTACGGGCGGTCGTCGAGGCCGCCGGGATCAAGGACTTGCTCTCGAAGTCGCTGGGGTCGTCGAACGCGATCAACATCGTGCACGCCACGATCGACGGGCTCCGCTCGCTGCAGCGACCCGAGGATGTCGCCCGCCGCCGGGGCAAGGCCGTCGAGGAGGTCGCCCCGGCCTACCTGCTCCGCCCGGTCGGCCCGGCTGTTCACACGGCGGCCGCGGAGGGATGAGCGGGAGGTCATAATCAAATGGCTGATGTGAGGATCACCCAGGTCAAAAGCTCGGTCTCCCGGCAGGCGGACCAGGGCCGTACGCTTCGCGCCCTCGGGCTGACGCGGATTGGCTCGTCGGTTGTCAAGGAGGACCGGCCCGAAATTATGGGCATGGTGCGCAAGGTGGCGCACCTCGTCGAAGTCGAGCCGGCGTAACGGGCGAGCAACGTTTCACGGTTCTTAGACGTCAAAGGGAGAGCGACCATGAAGCTCCACGATCTCGCTCCCGCCCCGGGAGCCACCAAGCCCCGCCGCCGGGTGGGCCGCGGCCGGGCCGGCGACGGTGGCAAGACCGCCGGGCGCGGCACCAAGGGCGCGAAGTCGCGCAGCCAGATCGCCCGCACCTACGAGGGCGGCCAGATGCCGCTGCACATGCGGCTGCCCAAGCTGCCCGGTTTCCGCTCGCCGAATCGTGAGCCGTACACCGTCGTTAACCTGGACACGCTCTCGGAGCGCTTCGAGGCCGGTGAGTTGATCGACCCGGACGCCCTTCGCTCCAAGGGCATCGTTCGCAAGAAGGGCCCGGTCAAGGTGCTGGGGGACGGGGAGGCCACGAAGGTGCTCCGGGTGCGGGCGCACGCCTTCAGCGCCAGCGCGATCGCCAAGATCGAAGCGGCCGGAGGCGCCGCCGAGGTGACCGACCGGGACTAGGAAGATGTTCGACGCCTTCATCAACGCCTTCAAGGTCCCAGACCTTCGCAAGAAGATCCTGTTCACGCTGTTCATCATTGCCATCTACCGGCTCGGCTCCCACATCCCGGTGGCCGGCATCGACGTCGCCGCCGCCCGCTCGCTGGCCGGGATCAACAACGGTGCACTCGGCCTGCTGAACCTGTTCTCCGGCGGGGCGCTCACCCAGCTGGCGGTGTTCGCTCTGGGGATCATGCCCTACATCACCGCGAGCATCATCATGCAACTGCTCGCCGTGGTCATCCCGAAGCTCGAAGAGTGGCAAAAAGAGGGCGAGATCGGGATGAAGAAGATCACCCAATGGACCCGCTACATGACCGTGGGTCTGGCCGTCCTCCAGTCCACCGGCCTGGCCTTCCTGTTCCACAACGGCGGGTTGACCAACTCCTCGGGCGCTCCGGTCGACCTGATCCCCCACTTCACCCCGGCCCGGGTGGCGCTGATCGTGCTGACACTCACCGCCGGGACCGCGCTGATCATGTGGCTTGCGGAGCTGATCACCACCCGGGGCATCGGCAATGGCATGTCGATCCTCATCTTTGTAGCGATCATCGCCAGCCTTCCAAGCGAGAGCGTCGGCATCTACCAGCAGCTGGGTATCGGTTGGTCGGTGCTCATCCTGCTGCTCGGCATCGGGGTGATCGTCGCCATCGTCATCGTCGAGCAGGGGCAGCGCCGGATCCCGGTCCAGTACGCGAAACGGGTGGTCGGGCGGAAGCTGTACGGCGGGTCATCGACCTACATCCCATTGAAGGTCAACCAGGCCGGCGTCATCCCGATCATCTTCGCTTCGAGCGTCTTGTACTTCCCCGCACTCATTTCGACCGTGGTGCCTGCTAAGTGGCTGACGAACTTCATTAACAATGATCTGGTAAACCAAGCCTCGGTTGTCTACATCATCCTCTACTCGCTCCTGATTATCTTCTTCACATATTTCTATACCGCGATTACCTTCAACCCGGTCGAAGTGGCCGACAATATGAAGAAATACGGAGGGTTCATTCCTGGGATCCGACCGGGCCGGGCCACCGCGGAGCACCTGGACTACATCCTGACCCGGATCACCCTGCCTGGGTCACTCTTCCTGGCGGCCGTTGCCATCCTTCCGTCGGTCGCCATGGGGCTGCTCAAGGTCCAGAACCTTCCCTTCGGAGGGGTCTCCATCCTGATCACCGTCGGCGTGGCGCTGGAGACCATGAAGCAGATTGAGTCGCAACTGATGATGCGCCATTACGAGGGTTTCCTTAGCTGATGACGTTTTGTGGCCTGCGCCAGCTCAGTTTGAGGCAGGCCACCAGGCCGTGAGGGCGATCGTCCTAGGGCCCCCCGGCGCCGGGAAGGGCACCCAGGCGGGGCGGCTGGCGGCCGACCTGGGGGTGGTGTACATCGCCACCGGTGACATGTTCCGGGCGATGGCCCGTTCTGATACGCCGCTGGCCAAGGAGGTCCGGTCGTACATGGACCGGGGCGAGCTGGTCCCCGATGAGTTGACCAACCGGATGCTTGAGGAGCGGCTGGCCGAGCCCGACGCCGCTGGTGGCTTCGTCCTTGACGGCTACCCGCGGGACGTCGATCAGGCGAAGCGGCTCGACGAGGTCCTGGCCGCCAGGCACACCGCGGTCGACAAGGTGTTCCGGTTCATGGTCACCGGCCCCGAGATCATCGCCCGGCTGTCCGGCCGCTGGGTGTGCCCGGTCGACGGGACCGCCTACCATGTGGTCACCAACCCCCCGAAGGTCCCCGGCATCTGCGACATCGACGGCACCCCGCTCGTCCAGCGCCCGGATGACACCGAGGAGACGGTCAAGCACCGGCTCGAGGTTTTCGGCGAGCGAACCAAGCCGCTGTACGATTTCTATGCCGAGCGAGGCATCCTGGTAGCGGTAGATGGCATCGGGACCACCGAGGAGGTCTACCGGCGATTGGCGGCAGCAGCGGGCTTGTAGCGAGCCTCTAGCGTAGGAGGCAGGCGGCATGATCCAGAAAAAGACGCCAGACCAGATCCTCAAGATGCTGGTGGCGGGGCAGGCCCTGGCCGAGGTGATCGCCGAGTTGGCGACTGCCGTCGCCCCCGGGGTCACACTGCTCGACCTCGACGCCATGGCCGAGAGGCTGATCCGCGACCGGGGAGCAGTCCCCTCGTTCCTTGGCTACAAGGGGTTCCCGGGCAGCATCTGCGCCTCGCCCAACAAGGTGATCGTCCACGGCATCCCCGACGGCACGGTGCTTCACGAGGGCGACGTGCTCTCGGTCGACGTCGGCCTGATCCTCGATGGGTGGCACGCCGACAGCGCCCACACCTACCCGGTCGGCCGGATCTCCGCCAAGGCCGTCAAGCTGCTCGACGCGACCAAGCAGTCGCTCGACGCCGGTATCGCCCAGTGCCAGCCCGGCAAACGGCTGACCGACATCGGCCACGCCGTCCAGCGGGTGGTCGAGCGGGCCGGGTTCTCGGTCGTCCGCGAGTTCGTCGGCCACGGGATCGGCAGGGACCTCCACGAGGACCCGCAAATCCCGAACTTCGGCCCACCCGGCCGGGGGCCGCTGATCGAGCCGGGGATGGTGTTCGCCATCGAGCCGATGGTCAACGTCGGCGGCTGGCGGACCCGCACCCTGGACGATGGCTGGACAGTCATCACCGCCGACGGCAGCCTGTCGGCGCACTTCGAACATACGGTGGCGATCACCCCCGAGGGCCCGCTGGTGCTCACCCGGCTCCCTGCCCAGTCGGCGGTCGGCCGGTAGGGTAGGCCGCACGGCCTCGTTCCATCGGGGCCGTGTGCTTTCGTGGGTCGGCTTGGTCGTCCTGCTCGCCCCGAGCCGACTCGCTTGGGCAAAACGCGTGGCAGAGCGGTAAGCTTCTGATCCCCAACGAGAGCTTCCCCACATGGAACCTGGTGACGAGTTCGATCCGCTCGCCGTCGTCTTCCCCGTCGACGACCGTTCCTCCGTGGGGACCCACGTGCGAGTCGGTTCGGCGCTGAGCTCGCCGGCCGGGAGTCCCGCGGAGGCCGCGCCCAAGGGTCAGCCCGCCCCAGCCCGGGAGACGGCGTTGCGGGTGGCGCCCTCGGCTTTCCCAACCGACCCGATCCTGAAGCCGGTCTTCCGGGATTTCGAGCAGTCCGGTGTCCGCTGGTGCCTGATCGGCGCCGAGACCCTGCCCGGCCGGGCGGGCGAGGAGGTCACCGTCCTGCTCGAGCGCCCGTCACTGGGGAGTGCCAAGTCGATCCTCAGGGCCAACGGATTCGCTCCGGTCCCGGTTTGGAGCGCAGTGCCCGGCGGCGTCGCCGGGGGCGCGCCGAAATACATGGAGTGGTACTGCGCCTTCGGGCTCCTGGTCACGCTGGTGTGGCTGTACTTCGAGCTGCTGCGGCTCCTGAGCAAGGTCCGCCGCAACTGACGGAGCCCATTCCCATTCCCCACGGGGAGCTCTCCGCCGAGGCGCTCGACGGAGTGATCGAATCCTTCGTGCTGCGCGAAGGCACCGATTACGGCGAGCGCGAGTATTCCCTTGAGCAGAAGGCCGCTCA
>DAIQBQ010000123.1:0-8734 GCA_036781065.1 Actinomycetota bacterium | reverse complement strand
CGTTCTGACGGGTCGATTCCGGTTCCAAGGGCCCCTTTGCGCACCACCTACCTAGGCGTCTTGCTCCAAGCGGCTCGGTTCGGCATCGCGCATCGCCAAGGCCTCCCGGGTGGAACGGCCGGTATCGTAGGGGCAAGTGTGTTCGGACTGGCACAAGGTTGGCTTCGCAAGAGGGGGCGGTCAATTGCTGAGCTCGTTGCGATTCATGCCGTCGTTGACGGTGCGATTTTCTGGACGGTTTGGCACTACTGGTCCGGGGCTCGACCCCACTTCGGTCCCTAACTAACTAATTACCTGTTTCGGCCAAAGTCCTGGACCATACGCTTATGGCTAAAGGGCTCACTTGTGGACAGTGCTCGCGCGAGTCGAGTCAGGCCACCCGCCGGCTGCCGCTAACCGCCTGATGGAGCCGTTGGCCACGTTTCGGGCCGGGTGCGAGTTGCAGCATTCGGTTTGTATTGACCGGCAACCTGCGTGAGGTGGCACGGATCAAGCTTGAAGTCTTCGGTCTCGACGGCTACCTCGATCTGGCCAGCGGCGCGTACGGCGATGACGACTCGGAGCGGCCGAAACTGGTGGTCCTCGCTCAACAGCGCGCCTCCGAGCGGACCGGTGTCGTCTTCGGCAACGGTGCCACCGTGCTGGTCGGCGACACGCCTAAGGATGTCGAGGCAGGGCAGGAGGCCGGCGTGCGCGTAATCGGAGTAGCCACCGGGAAGACCAGCAAGCAGGAGTTGCGGGACGTGGGCGCCCACGATGTCGCGAGCGATTTGAAGGAATGTAGGGATGTTCTGATCCGCTTGGCGGAGCGGGTTGGGAACGCAGAGTAGCTCGGTTCGCCCGAAAGCCGTACAGCGATCCACCGCTTCCCCCCGCGCGGCCGTGGGCCGTAGGCCATGGCCACCTTCGGCTGTCGCTCGCGTCCAGACGTCGGTGGCGAGGGTTCGAAAAAACACTCATGTTCCGGGATCTGCAAAGGAGGTCGGGCGCCCTGCCGGGTTTGTGAAGCGAGCGGACTGAAGGCGATGATTTGTACCGTTGCGGAGGTACGAAGCCACGGGGGCCGAAGGGGGGAGCGGATGACCAGAGCAGGACGATGGGCCGCACTCGTTGCCGTGCTGTCCCTTGTGGCGGCCGCCGCCCCGGCCTACGCGTTCACGATCTCGCCCCCCGGGACGACCATCCAGGGCGGCCAGGACTTCTCGGCTTCAATCGCCGGACTTCCGGTGGCCGCCGACGGTGGACCCGCCTGCCTCGAGGTGCTCGGGGGCAACCCGTCGAACAACACGATCTCGGTCAGCTTCAACCCGATCTGCGGCCAGCAGTCTGGGTGGTCGTCGACGATGAGCATCATCACCATCCCGGGAACCCCCGCCGGCACCTACCAGATCGTCGTCGAGGACTGTGCCGCCCCAAGCTGCGACTTCCGCACCCAGGCCGGCAACGTCGGCAATCAGGCGCCGATCGAGAGCCAGACCTGGACACTGAACGTCACGCCCGGTCTGCCGATCGAAGCTACGACGGCCCCGCCGACCGCCGCGAGCTCCCCGGCGGGGACGCAGCCGCCTACCAACCAGAGCCCTGCGAGCCAGCCATCGACGGCCCCCAAGCCGGCAAGGACCGCGCCGTCCGCCTCCAAGGCGCCGGCCCAGCCGGCGCCGGCGTTGACCGCCGCCTCCCCAACGCCCGTTTCGGTGCCGCCGACCACCCCGGGGGCGAGTACGCCGCCTGGCGGGAGCCAGCAGGCGCTGGCCGGGGCGCTGGTGCTCAACAAGAGCTCGGTTGCCCCCGGCGGGACGGTCGGGGTGTCCGGGTCCGGGTGCACGCCGGGCGGGCCGGTGACCGTCGATGCGGACGCCAGGGTGACGGCTACGGCGACTGCCGACGGCCAGGGCAGCTTCCAGGCCCGGCTTACGTTCCCGTCCTCGTTTGGCACCGGCCGGTACGACCTGGTCGCCCGGTGTGGGCCGGAGCTCAGCACCGTCGTCGATGTGACCTCCAGTAGCCACACCGCGCTCGACATCGTGCTCATCGTGATCGGGCTGGCGGTGGCCTTTGGCATCGGCCTGTCGATCAACCGCCTGCTGGCGCTCCGGAAGTCAGGCCCGCGGAGCTGAGCAGGCCTTACGCCGGCGGCTACCAGGCGGAGGAGTACAGCGGGTCGTTCAGCCTCACGGCTCGGTCTGGGCCGGGGACTAACCGCCCAGCACCGACAGCATCAGCGTCCGGGCTCGATCGGCGTCGACGCCCAGGGCGACGTCGGGCCTGCCGCTGTCGCCGCCGGGCCCGAGGTTCGATGGCTCGAAGACCGCCCGGCCGCGATCCGGCCCGCTGGTGCCGACCCGGACCCGGAAACGCTGTGATTGCAGCAGATCCGGCTCCACCACCGCTGCTGCCGCCAGGGCGTCGTGGACGTGGCAGCTGTTGGCGTACCCGGCGGCGCGGTGGAGGTCGATGCTCGAGCACAGCAGTTGCCCGGCCAGGGCCGCCGCGGGGTCGGCGGCCAGTCCCCCGAGGGATGCCGGCCCGATCGTCACTTGCTCGGTGACATCGAGGGGCACGATCTCGAGCGGCAACTTGGAGCACAGGACCCGGTCAGCGGCATCAGGGTCGCAGTACCAGTTGAACTCGGCAGTGGGGGTGACGTTGCCGCCCGGGTTCCCGAATGCTCCCCCCATCACCACCACCCGTCGGGTCAGGTGGTGCAGGCCAGGATCGAGATCGAGGGCCAGGGCGACGTTGGTCAGCGGTCCGACCGCGAGCAGCACCGCATCCCCCCGCCCCGCGGCGTCACGCAGGTGATCGACGATTGCCCGTGGTCCGTCGCCAGCGAGCCCCGGATCTGTCTCCGGACCTGACGGGAGGTAGCTCCCTCCGAGGGCGTCGGGCCCGTGGAACGCCAGGGCATCGATCGGCGCCGGGGGAGGCGTGAGCGGCGCGGCAGCCCCGCCGATCACGGGTACGCCTGGAAGTCCCGCTCGGTCCAGGATGAATCGTGCGTTCCTTGTGGTGGTCGCCACCGCTGCGTTGCCGGCCACGGTGACCACCGCCTGCAATTTGGCCAGCCCGCGGTGGTGCAGCCGGGCAAGGAACAGCAGGGCGAGCGCGTCGTCGATGCCCGGGTCGCAGTCGACCACTATGGAGGGGCGAGCCTGACGCCCGGTACCGGTCACCGCGCACCCGTGAACAACGGGCGGGCAACGCATCTACAAACCGGACCTGGCCTTGGCGGAGGTCGCGTGCTCGGGACGATGCGGTCGCCACCCAACCAGGTGAAGGGGGTCTCCATGACTCGATCCATCATGCCAGCGCGGGCGAAGCCGCTCCGGGCGGAGACCAGCCGACGGTGCGACAGGCGACGCCGGTCGAGGGGCCACCCTGCTCCGGTCGCCTGGACGGATGTCCGCAGGATGGGGAACTCAGCCGTTGCCCGCTGCATTTCCACGCTCGGGGTGAGCCCGGTCGTCTCCGACGGTAACGACACCGCCACGGTGCTCGCCAGCCAGGATCTGTCCGCGGGCTGGAACATGGCGCATTCCACCATGCCCCAGATCCTGTCGGTCAACGCGATCGGTTTTGCAGGGCGACGACGACAGCGGCCGAGGATCGCGCACCGGGCGGTGCCGGAACGGATCCCCGACCGCAGGCTGGCGGCGCCGCTGCCGGCGTGCTGCCCGGACTGCGGCGGGGAGGTGGTCCCCACCGGGGAGAGCACCCAGACCATCGAGGACCTGGAGGTCACCACCGTGCTCACCCAGGTGGTTGTCGCCCGGGGACGCTGCGCCGGCGTCGGTACCCGGATAGCCACCAACTCCCCGGCCCGGTCCAACCTGGCCAGCCGCTTACAGTCCCTCTTGTCGGTCTTGACGCGGTCACCAGGGGGCCTTCGGGATGAGCGATGGAGCCACCACCTTGCAGCGCACCCCCAGCCCCTCCAGCTGTCGGCTCAACTGGTAACCGGTCGGCCCCGCCTCATAGATAGCACGCGGTCAGCTGGCGAGGATCGCCCATCCGGGCAACGAAGCGGCGCACCGAGTCCTCGTTGTGGAAGATCTTCTCTACATCCGCCGAGTCGTCGGGGCGAAGGATTGCAACGGAGATGGAGTCCTTGTGCACATCCATCCCGAGGTGAGTCAACGAGCGATGCGAGACACTGGACACCGGCCGGTTCCTTCCTGCGTGGGGGCTCCTTCTGCCTTCGGGTTGAGGATCCCCGACCAACTGGCAGCGGGGGCCGGCCGTTCCATGATGACTAACTGTAGTGGAACGGCCTGTCAAGCTGGGCTACGGACACGTTCGCGGGTTCTTTTGCCTTGCTTTGGGACGGTGAAAGCAAGTGCTGGGGATCTTTGAAATTCCCTACTGTCGATCACCGAAATTCCCTAGGTCCCTGGGCCCAAGGGCGGAGTTCGGCAAGGCTACTTCATGGCCCTGGGCACCACCTCCTCGTCCAGGAGATCGGCCACCGCAACAGCCCCATCGCAGTGTGGACAGGAGCCGCCGAGGCCGATCCGGCGCATGAAGGACCCGCAGTCCTCACAGCGCTGGTCGCCGACCGAGCGGGTGCCGCAGGCCACGCACTCGTACACGGTGAAGGGCCGGCGGGGACGCTGCGGGGCCACGACGACGGGGACGGCCGGGGCCTGGCGGCGCCGGCGGTAGGCGGTGTCCCTGCACAGCTTGCCGCAGTACCGCTGACCAGAAAATCTTCGGTTCTGGCCGGCAGCGACCCCTTCGCATTCAGCAGTGCAGGCGCGCTGAAGGGTCCGGGAGTGCCGGAAGAGGAGTCGCTGTCGATGAGTTTTCGGCTTTACGCCGCGGCGAGCGGGTTCAGGGTGACGCTGTAGCCGAGACCCTGGAGCTGGCTGATCAGGCGGTCCTTCTGGCGATCAGTGTCACGCTTGGCGAAGTAGTCCCCGCCCAAGTCCGTGTACTCGCATTCGTTGCTGAGCAGGTGCCAGATGATGACCAGGATGGAGTGCTGCACGGCGACGGCCGCCTTCTTCTTGCCGATGCGCTTGGCCAGCCGCCAGAACTGCGACGACAGGTAGGTGTCGTTGCTGTGGGCAGCCGCCCAGGCGCACTGGTTCAACACCTCCCCCAGCCACCGGTCGCCCTTGTTGGTCCTGCCCGAGTGGCGCTTGCCTCCCGTGATGTTGTTGCCCGGGCAGCACCCGGCCCACGATGCCAGGTGCGCGGCGCTCGGGAACACGGACATGTCCACGCCGATCTCGGCGATGATGCACTCGGCCGCCCGCTTGCCCACCCCGGTCACGGTGTCGATGCGGTCCCGGGCCTCAACGAAAGGGGCCATCACCCGGTCGACCTCGGCGTCCAGGGCGGCGATGGCCTGGTCCAGGTGCTCGATGTGGTCCAGGGCGATGCCGATGAGCAGGGCGTGGTGGTCGTTGAAGCGGCCCCGCAGCGCCTGGCGCAGCTCCGGGATCTTGGACCGGAGCCTCCCCTTGGCCAGCTCCGCCAGCACCGCCGGGTCCCGCTCCCCGGCCACCAGCGCCTTCAGCATGGCCATACCCGAGACCCCCAGGATGTCGGTGGCGACCGAGGCCAGTTTGATGCCGGCGCCCTCCAGCGTCTTTTGGATCCGCTCGCACTCGGCGGTGTGCGTCTGGATCAGCCGCTTGCGGTAGCGGGTGAGGTCGCGCAGCTCCCGGATCGCCGCAGGAGGCACGAAGCTGCCCCGCAGCAGGCCGTGCTCCAGCAGCTCGGCCAGCCACTCGGCGTCCTTGACGTCGGTCTTGCGGCCGGGGACGATCTTGACGTGGCGGGCGTTGACCAGCTTGAGCTCGAAGCCCCGGTCCTCCAGCACGTACCAGACGGGCCGCCAGTAATCGGCGGTCGCCTCCATCGCGATCTCGGTGATGCCCTGAGCGGCCAGCCAATCGGCCATGGACTCCAACGACGAGGTGAACGTTTCGTAGGTCCGGGTCTCCTTGCGCCGGCCACCCTTGCCGTCGGGAACCCGGATGCATACCTGAACCTGCACCTTGCCGTCGGGAACCCGGATGCATACCTGAACCTGCACCTTGCCGATGTCGATCCCTGCGCAGCGCCCTACCACCACCTCCAATGTCCCCACCTCCTCCCGACTACCACCAACCAACGGGGCTGCCCGGCAGGGCCATCCGAGTCAACGAAGCTGACCTGCGTGCTCGAAGCAACAATTCGTGGTGCCGAGAAGGCCCCCGCTCAGTCTGATTGTCGGGCTTGCCGCACCAGGGAAAACCCGAGCTTGGCCGGGCAGTCCCCCTATTTTCATCCTTCGTGGCGGCCGAAGGCCATGGGGGTCTGATTGGCGGCCGGGGTGAAGGACGCCTGGCACACCGGGCAGACAACCGCCGCGGGGCCGCCGCGCGACGGGGTCTCAGGATCCACCGGCCGCCCCCTTCCCGCTCAGGCGCTGGGCCCGTGCCCGGTGGGCGCGGAGCCGGTAGGACTCGCCGTCGATGTGGATCGGGACGCTTCGGTGGAGGAGACGATCGAGCATGGCGGCGGCCACCATCGGGTCGTCGAAGATCTTGCCCCAGGCGCCGATGCCCAGGTTGGTGGTGAGGGCGATGGAGCCCTTCAGGTAGCGCTGGGTGATCACCTGGAACAGTGCCGCCCCGGCCTCCCCGGCCAGCGGCTGGTAGCCCACTTCGTCAATCACGAGCAGCCTCGGTCCGGCGTAGAAGCGCATGACCGAGGCCCAACGCCCTTCCAGGGCCGCCTTGTGGCAGCGGGCGGCCAGATCCGCGGCGGTGGTGTAGTGCACCCGGTAGCCCTCCTCCACGGCCGCCCAGGCCAGCCCGACCGCCAGCATCGTCTTGCCCACCCCCGGCGGGCCGATCAGCAGCACGTTGGTGGCGTCCTCCAAGAAGCGCAGGGAGGCCAGCTCCTCCACCAGCTTGCGGTCCACCGCCGGCTGGGCGTCGAAGTCGAAGTCGGCGATGCGCCAGGGCGAGGGCAGGCAGGCGAAGCGGGCCAGGCTGGCCTGGCGGCGGGCGATGGTGGCGTCCACCTCCACCTTGAGCAGGCGTTCCAGGAACGCCGTGTGGCTGAGCCCGTCCGCCCTCGCCGCCTCGAGTGCCGCCGGCAGCGCCTCGGCGGCGGCGGCCAGGCGGAGGGTGGCGAGGTGGCCCCGCAGGTCCTGGTAGGTGGATGCCTCGCTCATCGGGCGGCCCCTTTCCCCATTTCCTTGCCCATGGCCTCGACCACGGCGGCGTAGGCCTCCAGGTCGACGGCGACGTCGGGGCCGAGGCTGGCCAGCAGCTTGGCGGCCTCCGCCCGGGCGGTGGCACCCGGTGGGTAGTTCCCCTTGCGGTCGCAGGGTTGGTCGGTGCTGAACGAGGAGAGCACGACCGCCTCCAGGGCCTTCTTGTGCTCGGGCGTGCGCACCACCATCCCCATGCCCGGGGGCACCAGACGGTGGGCGACCAGCAGCGTGCCCGCCGGGGAGAAGACCTCCAGGACCCCGGTTCCCAGGCGGTGGCGTACCGGCAGGTCCACCCCCGACAGCCCCGGCGGCACCGAGTAGCGGTTGCCCCGGAACGCCACGCTGGCGCCGTCGCCCACCCGCAGCGTCAGCTCGAGCGTGGCCGGGTAGGCCGCCGCCGGCAGCGCCAGCAGCGGCTCGGTAGCCGCCACCTCGGCCACCGTGGGCCACTGGGGCCGCATCCCGTCCTCGGGCGGGTCCACCAGCCTGCCGGGCGGCCGCAGGCGGGCGTCGGCGATCCCCTCGCAGAAGCGGTCCAGCGAGGCCTGGGCCTCCTGGGGCGTCGTGGCGCTCATCGTGCGCCACCAGCGCCCGCAGGCGAATTTCACCGCGGCTTCGACGACCCCTTTTCGATTGCCCCGCCGGGGGGGACAGGGCGCCACGACGGCGCCATAGTGCTTGGCCACCGGGGCGAAGCTGGCCTGCACGTCCCTGCTGCCCGGCACGATCACCGTGGCCAGCCGGTCGGTGCGCCAGATCCGGGCGGTGCCCCCCAGGCGGCGCAGCACGGCATCGATCGCCTCGATGAGATGGGCCTGGTCCATGCTCTCGGCGAGCACCCCCCGCATGCGCCCGGAGTGCGACAGCGATCCGAGCAGCACGTAGGCCGTCGCCCCCCACGGGGCCCGGCGGCGTTCGAACCAGTCCCATTGGATCTCGGCGCCCGGCGGGTGCTCGATCTCGGCGTACTCCCGCCCCCGCACCCCGGCGCAGGCCTCGCAGTGGGGGCGGAGCTTGGCCAGGCGCAGCTGGCGGGCGAAGCTCACGTAGGACTCCCGGTAGCCCAGGGGGACCACCTCGTCGTAGAGGGCGCTCGCCCAGATGTGGGCGTTGTCGGTGAAGCGGGCGGTCAGGTACGGCGTGTAGGGCTCGAGCGGATCAGGCCGGGAGGGGCGCCGGACTCCCGGCTGGCGCTGCCCGTTCAGGTAGGCCCGGATCGTCTTGGGATCCCGGCCGAGGTGCCGGGCGATGGCCGAGATCGACCATCCCCGCTTGCGTAGTGCGTCGGCTTCCACGTCTTCTCCCCTTGAGATCATGCGGCAGGGCTCCTTCCTGCTGGACGGCTTGGACACCGCCAGCCTGGGGGGAGCCCCCCTCCGTTTCGCGGATTTCGGCATCCGCCCGAAGGGTCTCAGGGGTAGGGAATTTCAGTGATCGAGTCTGGGGAATTTCCGTGATCCTTAGCACGAGGGCCGTCTGCGCAGCAGACCGTAGGTCCTTGACCGGTGAGTAGGCCCCCCT
>DAIQBQ010000122.1:0-8737 GCA_036781065.1 Actinomycetota bacterium | reverse complement strand
GCGACCAGCCGTCGAGCATCGTGCTCAACGTTTCCGAACTGGAGCGGATCTGCGACGCCGCGGTGCGCGAGCTGGTGGTGTTGCGCCAGTCGTTGGCGATCAGCGAGGTGTGCAAGGTCATCGGCGCCGACGACGAGGTGGCCGCCATCTTCCGCGAGGTCGGCGACAGCGAAGGGGTCCAGGGTGACTGGCTGCTGACGAATGAGTAGCCGGGCCGAGCCGGGGTCCACGACCGACCACGGGGGAGGAGGGGGGTTGGCGTGCAGCTGTCAGTGATCGTCAACGGTCAGCCAAGGTCGGCGGAGGTCGATCCCGAGGCGTTGCTGGTCGAGGCGCTCCGGGAGGGCTTCCAGCTGACCGGTACCAAGGTGGGGTGCGACACGAGCCAGTGCGGCAGTTGCTGCGTGCTGGTGGACGGGGTGTCGGTCAAGAGTTGCACGCTGCTCGCCGCTCAGGCCGAAGGGCGTGAGGTCACGACGGTGGAGGGCCTGGCCGACCATGGCCGGCTCTCCGCCCTGCAGCAGGGGTTCTGGGACGAGTTCGGGCTGCAGTGCGGGTTCTGCACGCCCGGGATGCTGATGTCGATGTCCGATCTGCTGAGCCGCAACCGGCACCCGGACGATCACGAGATCCGGTCCTGGCTCGACGGCAACCTGTGCCGGTGCACCGGGTACCAGAACGTGGTGAAGGCGGTCCAGCGGGCAGTGAAGCTGGTGAACAGCCCGGTGCACATCGTGGCCGACACCCCGATGAAGCAGTTCTACGAGGAGCAGGTGCAGTTCCTGATGGACAAGGACGTCGATGGGCTGGTCTCCAAGCACTACCACGACGACGCGGTGATCGTCTCCCATGCCGGCATCGCCCGCGGCCGGGACCAGGTCAGGGCCCGTTTCGGCACCTTCCTGCACTGGGTGACCATCGAAGAGGTGCTGTCGACCGATAACTTCACCGAGACCGACAACACGCTGATGTTCGAGGCGACGATCAAATCGAGCATGGGCGTGGTCAAGACCTACGACGCCATGCTGCTCGAGGCCGGACGGGTGAAGCTCCAGTTCACGGGGTCGCGATGAGCGCCCGTCCCGGGGGGGTGAGGTCATGACGCAGGCGTACGGGGCAGTCGTCCCCCGCCTTGAGGATCCCGAGATGCTGCGCGGCGACGCGGTCTTCGTCGCCGACATGGAGCTGCCGGGCATGGTGCACATGGCCATCCTGCGCAGCCCGCACGGCCACGCGGCGATCAAGCGGATCGACACCACCGCGGCCCAGAAGATGCCCGGGGTCATCCGGGTGGTCACCTCGGCGGACATTGAGGGCAAGCTGATGCCGCTGCCGTGCATCTGGGTGCCGGGCGGGGTGGAGAGCCACTTCCCGCCCCATCCGATGGGGCTGCCGGCCTCGAACCCGGTGCTGGCCACCGACCGGGTGCGCTTCATCGGCGACGCGGTGGCGGCGGTGGTCGCCGGCACCCGGCGCCAGGCGCTGGCCGCCGTCGACAAGATCGTCGTCGACTACGAGCTGCTCCCGGCGGTGGTCTCCGCCAAGGAGGCGGTCACCGATGGGGCGCCGCAGCTGCACGAGGCGGTCCCGAAGAACCTGAACGCCTACTGGACCTGCGGGGACTCGGCCGCTACCGACAAGGCGATTGAGCAGGCCGAGGTTGTGGTCAGCTTGGACATGTACAACCAGCGGACGATCAACTCGCCGATCGAGCCCCGGGCGGCCATCGGCAGGTACGACCCCTCCACTCAGGAGTTCACGCTCTGGGCGACCTCGCAGAGCCCGCACAACCACCGGCTGCTGCTCGCGTTCGCCGTGCTCGGCGTGCCGTTCAACAAGATCCGGCTGATCTCGCCCAACATCGGCGGCAGCTTCGGAACGAAGGGCTACCTGTACCCGGACATGGCGCTGGTGATGTGGCTGTCCCGGGAGCTCGGCCGCCCGGTCAAGTGGGTCGACACCCGCGAGGGGATGATGCGCTCGACGGTGCAGGGCCGGGACCACCAGATCCACGCCACCCTGGCCGGCACCCGGGACGGCAGGTTCACCGCCCTGCGGGCCACCAGCTACGCCAACCTCGGCGCCTACCCGTCGACGATCGGCCCGGGCGTGGCGACCGCCATGATCGGGCGCAGCATCACCGGGTGCTACGCCATTCCGGTCGCCTTCGCCGAGGTGTACGCGGCGTTCACCAACACCGTGCCGCTCGGCGCCCAGCGCGGCTCCGGGCGGGCAGAGGCCACCCACCTGCTGGAGCGGCTGGTCGACCAGTTCGCCGCCGCGATCGGGCTCGACAAGGTCGAGCTGCGGCGGAAGAACCTCGTGCAGCCCGACCAGTTCCCCTACGACAACGGGCTGGGCTGGCTGTACGACTCCGGTGACTACGAGACCGTGCTCAACCGGGCGGTCGAGCTGTCCGGCTACGGCGACCTGGCCAAGCGCAAGGCTCAGGCCAGCGCCCGGGGCAAACGGCTCGGCATGGGCATCTCCTGCTTCGTCGCCATCAGCGGCGTCGGGCCGTCGCCCCGCATGGCCAAGGAGGGCATGCTCGGCGGGACCTGGGAGGGGGCCAACGTGCGGCTCCACCCGACCGGGGAGGTCACGATCATGATCGGGGCGACCTCGACCGGCCAGTCGCACAGGACGGTCTTCGCCCAGGTGGCGGCCGAGCAGCTGCAGGTCGACCCGGCCAAGATCGAGGTGCTCCACTCCGACACCCACGGCGCCCCGTACGGCCAGGGGAGCTACGGGAGCCGGTCGTTCAGCGTGTGCGGGCCGGCGGTGCGCAACGCCGCCGCCCAGATCCGGGCCAAAGTGCTGGAGCTGGCCGGCCACATGCTGGAGGTGGCGGTCGAGGACCTGGAGTTCCAGGACGGCAAGGTGTGGGTGCGGGCCGCCCCGGAGCGGTCCAAGACGCTCCAGGAGATCGCCATCGCCGGTTGGTACGGCTGGGACCTGCCGCCGGGGATGGAGCCCAACTGGGACGCCACGACCTTCTTCGACCCGCCGGACTTCAACTACCCGTTCGGCGCTCAGGTCGCCACCGTGGAGATCGACGAGCAGACCGGCAAGGTGGAGCTGGTCGACCTGGTGGCGGTCTGCGACGTCGGCACGGTGGCCAACCCGCGGGTCGTCGAGGGCCAGGTCCACGGGGGACTGGCCCATGGGGTCGGCCAGGCACTGTTCGAGCAGGCGGTGTACGACACCGACGGCCACCTGCTGACCGGGCAGCTGACCAGCTACCCGCTGCCCCGGGCCAGCTGGCTGCCCGACTTCGAGACCGAGCGTACCGTCACCCCCACCCCGCACAACGCGCTGGGCTCGAAGGGGGCCGGAGAGATCGGCACGGTCGGGGCGACCGCAGCGATCGCCAACGCGGTGGTCGACGCGTTGGGCGACCTCGGGGTCACCCACATCGACATGCCGTTCACCCCGGAGCAGGTGTGGAAGACGATCGCCGCCGCCAAGAGCGGTCCCGCGGCGAACGGGGGAGGTGCCAGGTGAGCTTGATCCTGAACGAGGTGGGCTACGCCGCCCCGGCCAGCCTGGCCGAGGCAGTCGGCCTGCTGGAGGCGCACCCGGGGGCACAGCTGCTGGCCGGAGGCCACGACCTGGTCCCGGCGATGAAAGCGGGCACCCGGCAGCCGGGGCTCGTCGTCGATCTGCGCCGGGTTGGCGGGCTCCAGGGGATCGGTCACGACGCCAAGGCCGGAACGCTCACCATCGGTGCGATGGTGACGCTGGACCAGCTGCTCGCCGACCCGGTCACCGACGTGCTGCCGGCGCTGCGCCAGGCAGCCGCCAGCGTCGGTGACGCCCAGGTCCGCAACGCCTCGACCGTCGGCGGGAGCCTCGCCTCGCGCAACCCGGCGGCCGACCTGGCGGCGCCGGCGCTGGCGCTCGACGCGGTCGTGGTGGCCAGCGGGCCGGCGGGGGAGCGCCGGATCGCCGCCGCCGACTTCCTGACCCCGGCGGCGAGCCCGCTCGGGGCCGGCGAGATCGTGACTGCGCTGGTGTTCCCGGTGGTTGCCGGGTCGGGCAGCGCCTACGTCAAGCAGGCGATCCCGGCCACCTGCTACCCGCTGAGCGCGGTCGCCGCGGCGGTGACCCTCAAAGCGGGCAAGGTCGGCGACTGCCGGGTGGCGGTCACCGGGGTGTTCGCCCGCCCGCGCCGTCTCGCCGCGGTCGAGTCGGCGGTCACCGGGGTGGCGCCGAGCAGGGGGGTGCTGGCCAAGGCGGCGACCGCGGCCGGAGCAGCTGGCGATGCGGCGATCACCGACTTGGCCGGCTCCGGCGAGTACCGGCTGCACCTGCTGGCCGTGCAGGCCGAGCGGGTGCTGGTCGAGGCACTGAAGGACGCCGGGGTCCACCTCGAATAGCGGAGCAACACTCACCGAGCAGCCAGACGACAAGGAGATTGAGGGATGAGTGTCGCAGAGAACAAGGAAATCGCACGCAAGTTCATCAACGACTGCATCAGCGACGACAACTGGGACATCGCTCCGGAAGTCCTCTCCGAGGACCTGGTCATCTATCACCCATCCGTCCCCGGCGGCAAGCTCGCCGGCCGGGATGCCGTGGTCCAGGTCTTCCAGGCCTACCGGGCGGGGTTCCCGGACATGAAGATCACCATCGAGGACGAGATCGCCGAGGACAACAAGGTCGTGGTCCAGTGGCGGGCGCTGGGGACCCAGACCGGCGACCTGTTCGGCATCCCGCCCACCGGCAAGTCGGTGAACGTGCCCGCGGTCAGCATCCTGAGGATCTCCGACGGCAAGATCGTCGAGGACCACATCTCCGAGGACACGATGGGCATGATGAAGCAGCTCGGGGTCATCCCGGAGTAGATGCTGGCGCTGGCTCGCCCGGAGGCCTTAGGCCGCCGGGCCCCCGTTGGCGGCGACCTCGGCGGCGCCCTCGGCTCCGGTGAGCATGCGGTTGTACACCGGGCCTCCGGCGCCCTGCAGCGTGCTGCCGCCGGCAAGGGTCCCGGTGTCGACCGCGGCGAAGCCGACCTGGCGGATCAGGTCGGCGACCTGGCGCTTGGCGCCGTCGTCGTCGCTGCACAGGAACAGCGCGTGGCGCTGGCCCTCCGGCAGCGCGGTGTCGCCCAGGGTGGCCAGCCGGCGGGACTGCATGGTGTTGAACGCCTTGACCAGCCGGGCTCCGGCCAGGTGGCGGGCGACGTACTCCGACGAGGACAGCTCTCCCCGGTCGAGCTCGGCGATGCGGAAGTCGTGCGGGTAGTAGTTGGTGGCATCGATGACCACCTTCCCGGCGAACGGCGCCGGATCCAGCTCGGTGTTGGCCCGGTACGGGATGGCGACCAGCACCACGTCGCAGGAGGACGCCGCCTCGTCGACGGTTCCCGCCTGGGCGCTGGGGCCGAGCTCGCCAACGAGGCCGGCCAGGCTCTCCGGCCCGCGGGCGTTGGCGATGACGACGTCGTGGCCGGCGGTGACGAACAGCCCGGCGACGGTCGAGCCGATGTTGCCGCTGCCGATGACCCCGATCTTCATGGCGCTCTCCTTGTGATGGACGTCGAGGGAAAGGTCCCAGCGAGCCGGTAAGAGGTTTCCTTGATTGATACCCTAAATAGGGCGGATCTGCAAGGCTTCGGGATACTCTTGAAGCGGAGAAGCTTGGTGTTCCGGGCACGATCGGAAGGGTGAGTTAAACCATGGCCGAGTACGACTTCATCGTGGCAGGGACCGGTTCCGCCGGGTCTGCCGTCAGCTCCCGTCTCAGTGAGAACCCCGATGTCAGCGTCCTGGCCCTCGAGGCCGGTGGGGCCGACATCCCCGAGAACGTGCACAACCCGTCGGTGTGGTACACGCTGCTGGGCTCGGACGTCGACTGGAAGTACTTCAGCGTCCCGCAACCCGCGCTCGATGGCCGGAAGACGTTCGAGCCGCGGGGCAAGATCCCCGGCGGCAGCTCCAACTTCTACATCATGATGCACATCCGCGGGCACCGGGCCGACTACGACAATTGGGCGTATAACGGTTGCCCGGGCTGGTCCTACGACGAATGTCTCCCCTATTTCCAGCGCAGCGAGGACCAGGAGGACACCACCAACCCGACCGCCGGCCACGGCGGGGCGATCTCGGTGATCAACGCCAAGAACCACCACCCGCACCCGACGTCGGCGGCGTTCATCGAGTCGTGCAAGGAGCTGGGATTCGCTGAGACCGATGACTTCAATGGCCCGGACATGCTCGGGGTCGGCTGGCACCACATGAACATCAAGGACGGCCTGCGCTTCTCCACCCGGGAGGGCTACGTCGTCCCGGCGAGCAGCCGCACGAACTACACGCTCAGCACCAACTCCTACGTCACCAGGCTGACCTTCGACGGCAACCGGTGCACCGGCGTCGAGTACGTCAAGGACGGGACCCCGATGACGGCCACCGCCCGGCACGAAGTGATCGTGTCCGGGGGAGCGATCGAGTCGCCCCACATCCTGCTCAACTCCGGCATCGGCCCGGCCGCCCAGCTGCACAGCTTCGGCGTGCCCGTCGTCGTCGACCTGCCCGGCGTGGGCGAGAACTTCCACAACCACGTCCTGACCGGCGTGATCCACGAGTGCCGGGACCCGCTGCCCCCGCCCACCAACAACCTGTCGGAGGCGGCGCTGTTCCTGACCTCGGAGCCCGGCTGGCCGGCCCCCGACCTGCAGATCGCCTTCGTCCACGTGCCGTTCAACGTGATCGTCGGTCAGGGGCACCCGAACTCGATCAGCATCCTGCCCGGCGTGGTCCGCCCGCTGTCCCGGGGCTGGATCCGGCTCGCCAGCGCGGATCCGACCGCCCAGCCGCTGGTCAACCCGAACTACCTGGGCGCCCGCTCGGACCTGGAGCGGCTGAAGCAGGGCGTCGCCCTGGCCCGGGACATCTTCGCCGCCCCGAGCTTCTCCAAGATCGTCGGCGACGAGCTGATGCCCGGCCCGGACTACGGCACGTCCGACGCGGAGCTCACCCGCTTCGTCAAGGCGACCGCCGACTCCTACCACCATCAGGTCGGCTCCTGCCGGATGGGGATGGACGCGCTGGCGGTGGTGTCGCCCAAGCTGAAGGTGTGGGGGGTCGAGGGGCTCCGCGTCGCCGACGCCAGCGTGATGCCGGCGGTGCCCTCGGGCAACTGCCATGCCGGCATCGTGATGATCGGCGAGCGGCTGGCGGACTTCCTCAAGGCGGACCACGGGCTGTAGGGGATCAGCGGGGACATGGCTGGAGACGTGGAGACGGCGGCGGTGGCCGGACCTGGGGTCCGGCCCGGCCGCGCGTTCAATCCGGACCGGTCGCACCTGCGCCCGGTCACCACCCGGGAGGAGCTGATCTACCTGCTTTCCCGGGCGTGCGAGCTGGAGCACGGGCTGGCCTGCCTCTACCTGTTCGCCGCCCATTCGCTGAAGAGCGACGTCCGCGAGGGAGGGATGACCGGGGACCAGGTCGTCATGGTCCGCCGCTGGCGCGCCCACCTGGCCCGGGTGGCGGTCGAGGAGATGCTGCACCTGGCCCAGGCCTCCAACATGTTGACCGCGGTCGGCGGGGCGCCCAACTTCCGGCGTACCAACTTCCCGCTCCCGCCGACCGCCTTCCCGTTCGGCCTGTCGCTCACCCTGGAGCCGTTCTCGACGCTCACCATCGAACGCTTCGTCACCTACGAGCTGCCCGAACCTGGCGTCCTGTCGCCGGAGGAGCAGGCCGCCTGCGATGCGGTGCGCGCCCGGGTGATCGCCGCCCAGGGGGAGCACGCCGCCGGCCGGCTCGACGCCGAGCGGGTGGAGGACCTGGAGCCGTTCGAGATCGACTTCACCACCGTCGGCGAGCTGTACCACAAGATCGAGACCGCCTTCTGGAGCATCGACCAGCAGGAACTCTTCATCGGCCCGCCCGAGGCGCAGGCCAACGGGCGCTTCCTCGACTTCGGCGGGGAGCTGGTCAGCGTCGTCGACCGGGCCTCGGCGTGCGCCGGCATCGACATGATCATCGAGCAGGGCGAGGCCCCGACGGCAGCCCACCCCGACGCCCACTACGCCATCTTCGAAGGCATCCGCCGCGAGCTTGCTGCCGAGCTGGCGGCGGCAGCGGCCTCCGGGGTCCCGTTCGAGCCGGTGCGTCCGGTCACGCCCAACCCGATGACCCGCTACTACGACGACACCAGCGGCGGGACGATCATCGCCGAGGAGACGACCCACGACGCCGCCGACCTGTTCAACGTCGCCTACGACACCATGGTGCAGATGCTGCTCCGGTTCTTCTCGCACACCGACGAGAGCGACGACGAGCTGGAGTTCCTGTCCCGCTCGACGCTCCGGCTGATGACCAGCGTGCTCCGTCCGCTGGGCGACGCGCTGGCCAAGATGCCCATCGACCCCTCCGGGTTGCCGGGCAGGACCGCCGGTCCGGGGTTCGGCTACAACCGGGACATCCACCTGCTGTCGCACCAGCGGTCGGCCTGGATGTTCTTCGCTGAGCGGCTGTGGGAGCTGGCCACGTCGGCCACCACGCTGTGGCAGCGGCCCGGGGTGCCGACCGAGGTCCAGGAGGCGGCGGCGACGCTGCAGGACCTCGCCTGCATCTTCGCCGAGCGGCTGGGGCTTTCCGGGGCGAAGGCGTCCGAGGCCAAGGCCGCTGGGTTCCGGGCGCTCCAGGCGGATCTCCCGGTCTCGATCAAGGCGTCGTTCAACGGGCCCTACCTGGTGACCAACGCCGAGCGGGTGGAGAACTGGCTG
>DAIQBQ010000121.1:0-8763 GCA_036781065.1 Actinomycetota bacterium | reverse complement strand
CGAACCCGCCGACGTAGCGGATGTCGCTGACCACCAGCCGGAGGCAGCGAAAGTCACCGTAGTCGACGTAGAAGGCGGCCGGGTTGGCGGCAAGGTACCCGGCCCGGGCGGCCTCCCGCTCGGCGTCATCGGTCACCGCCTCGACCCGCCCCAGCAGCGTCACCCGCCCGGATGCCAGCGGGTCGGCCCCCGCCGGCGTCGGCTCCACGACGAGCAGGCTCGATCGGGGGTCGGCGGCGAGATTGCGGGTGTGCTCGGCCATCGTGGAGACGAAGAACCACGGCTGGCCCTCGGGGTCGAGTCCGTAGGTGATCACCGAGCCGAATGGCGTTCCCGCAGGGGACAGCCCGATCGTGCTGAGCGCCCCCCGGCTTTGGGCCGCAACCAGCGTCCTCGCCCGCTCGGCGTGGGACGGCTCCGGCGGCGGCTGCCGGTCCGGAGGTCCGGGAGGCGTCTCCGGTGGCTCCCAGCCCGGGACGATGTGGCCCGTACTCATTGTCGCCATGCTAGTTCGGGGTGCACCGTCCGTTCCGCTACGGCCTCCTGGTTGTTTCCTGAGGGCTCTGCCAAACTTCCCTTGTCGGGCGTCGTCAGCTGCCCGCACGAGGCCGAGGTCTCAAGCAGTGGAGGAGGGAGCGAGGCGATGCCGGAACCGGCCATACTCACCGAGGGCCTGACCAAGCACTACGGCCCGGTCAAGGCCCTGGAGAACCTCGACCTTGAGCTCGCCCAGGGCGAGGTGCTCGGCTACCTGGGGCCCAACGGGGCCGGAAAGACCACAACGATCCGGCTGCTGCTCGGCCTGATCCGGCCGACCTCCGGGCGCTCGGCGATCTTCGGCCTCGACAGCCAGCGCCAGACCGTCGAAGCGCACCGCCGGCTCGCCTACGTTCCCGGGGAAGCCAACCTCTGGCCATCGCTCACCGGGGCCGAGACCCTCCACCTGCTCGGCCGGGTGCAGGGGCAGGTCGACACCGGCTACCGGGACCTGCTGATCGACCGCTTCCAGCTCGACGCCAACAAGAAGATCCGGGCCTACTCCAAGGGCAACAAGCAGAAGGTCAGCCTGATCGGGGCCTTGATGACCCGGCCCGACCTGCTGCTCCTTGACGAGCCGACAAGCGGCCTCGACCCGCTGATGGAGCAGGCTTTCCGGGAGTCGATCCAGGAGGCCCGGGACCGGGGCCAGACGGTCTTCCTCTCTTCCCACATCCTGAGCGAGGTCGAGGCCCTGTGCGACCGGGTGGCGATCCTCCGGGGTGGCGAGCTGGTGGAGATGGGTACGCTCAGTGAGATGCGCCATCTCTCGGCAGTCTCGGTCGAGGCCACCTTCACCGGCGAGCCGCCCGACCTGGCCCAGGTGCCGGGCGTCAGCGCCGTGGTCGTCGAGGACCATCGGGTCCGCTGCCATGTCCGTGGCCCAGTCGAGCCGCTGTTGCAGGCGCTCGCCCAGGCCAATATCCAGCAGCTGCTCAGCCGCGAGCCCTCACTGGAGGAGCTGTTCCTGTCCCACTACGGACCCACCGCTGGCGCCGCCGACAGGGTCGCGGCCACGGCAGGCGAGCGGGACGCTCAGCGGCCCGGCTGAGAAGCGGGCGGCGTGTTCCTCGATCGTCGCGACGCCGGACGGCAGCTGGCCCAGCGCCTGGCAGCAAACGGGCTCGCCGATGCGGTGGTCGTCGCCCTGCCTCGGGGGGGCGTCCCGGTTGCCGCAGAAGTGGCCCGGGGGCTTGGGGCTCCCCTCGACGTGCTGGTGGTGCGTAAGATCGGTTGCCCCTGGCAGCCGGAGCTCGGCGTCGGGGCTGTCGCCGAGGGTGGGATCCGGGTCATCAACCAGGCGTTGCTCGACTCACTGCGCCTCGGCCCCGCCGACATCGAGCCGGTCGCCGAGCGTGAAGAGGCGGAGGTGGACCGGAGGGTCAACCGCTACCGGGTTGCCCGCCCCCGGGTGCCGGTCGAAGGGAAGGCGGCCGTCCTGGTCGACGACGGCATCGCCACCGGATTCACCGCACGAGCCGGCATCGAGGTGCTGCGCAAGCTGGGAGCCAGCCGGGTGGTCCTGGCGACCCCGGTCGCACCCTCCGAGACCGTGACCGACCTCCGGCAAGCGGCCGACGAAGTGGTGGTGCTGAGCCAGCCCCGCCGGCTGTTCTCGATCGGCCAGCAGTACCGGGACTTCACCCAGGTCTCGGATGACGAAGTGGTCGATGCCCTGCGCCGCTCGGTCGCCAGCAGCCCGGAAAGCGACCTGGAGGTACCGGCAGAAGCCCGGGGCGTCGTCGTCTTCGCCCACGGCAGCGGGAGCAACCGGCACAGCCCGCGCAACCGGCTGGTCGCCGGGATGCTTCACAGCGCAGGGCTGGCGACCCTGCTGTTCGACCTGTTGAGCCCGACCGAGGCGGCCGACCGCCGCCAGGTCTTCGACATCGAGCTGCTGGCCAGCAGGCTGGTGCAGGCGACCCGCGGGCTCGGGGCCCGGAACGAGGTCGCCGGCCTGCCGGTTGGCTACTTCGGAGCCAGCACCGGTGCCGCGGCGGCCCTACGGGCGGCCGCCGAACTGGGCCCGGCGATCAGCGCTGTCGTCTCCCGCGGCGGCCGCCCGGACCTCGCCGGCCCGGCCCTCCCCGAGGTCGTCTCCCCGACCCTGCTCATCGTCGGCGGAGAGGACCGGACGGTACTGGAACTGAACCGGCAAGCCCTGGCGCTTCTGCGCTGCGAACGCCGGCTTGAGCTCGTCCCGGCGGCGACCCACCTCTTCGAAGAGCCGGGGACTTTAGAGCGGGCGGGCGGGTTGGCACGGGACTGGTTCCTGACCCATTTCCCGCGGTGAATTTTCGCCGAAAAGCCGGAACATTCAGACGCGAAAGCTTCAGGTCTCCAGGTCGGCTTCGCCGGACGTCGCCAGCAGCGCCGCCCGGGCGGCATCGCGGAGCTCGACGGCCCCGGGCCAACCAGTCCGGTCGGAGATGAGCGGCGCGGAAACAACGACCTCGATCGGGTGGTGACGAGGGAAACGTCTGTCGCCGCGCAGGACCTCGCCCGTGCCTTTGATGGCGACCGGCACCACCGGCACCTGGGCGTCCGCGGCGATCATGAACGCGCCCATCCGGAACGGGTGGAGGCCGGGCACCCGGCTCATCGTCCCCTCCGGGAAGAACGCCAGCACCGCCCCCACCTTCACCCGCTCGAGCAGCGAGTCCGCCAAGGCGGCCGCCTCCCGGCGGTCCGTGCGGTCGACAAAGGCCACACCGAGCCGGCGCAGGAACGGGCCGGTCACCGGGCCGGAGGCCAGGTCGCCCACGACCGGGAACACCAAGGGTCCGGGCAGGGCGGCGGCAAGCACCAGCCCGTCGAGGATGCTGGCGTGATTGGCCACCAGCACGCAGGCCCCGGGGGGAAGCCGATCCAGGCCGGAGATCGACGGGGTCTCGGCACACAGGAACAGGAGGGTCTTGGCCCCCGCCCGGAAGAGGCCCCACCGCCGCTCGGGCGGCACCGCCCCCAGCAGGAGCCATACGGGCGGGGCCACCAACCCCACGACCGTCCAGGCGTAGCCCCCGAAAACCGCGGTCGCCGCCGCACCGGGCAGGCCGCGGAGCCGGAGCGCTGCCCCGGTCGAGGCCAGGCTGGCAACCTGGCGCCACACCGGGCGCCGGGCGGGCTCCAGGTTGCCCTGCTCGTAGCGTCGCCGGACGTCAGCCCGGCGGACCTTCCCGCTGGAGGTCTTGAGGATCGTGCCCGGGGCCGCCAGGACGACGTCGTCGGGCGGCACCCCGACGGTATCGACGGTGGTCGCCACGACCGCCTTCCGGATCCGCTCCCGCTCCGCCTGGTCGCGCTCCTTGGTCTCGGCCAGCACCACCAGCCGCTCGGTGCCGGCCCCCGGGTCGGTGGCCCCGAAGGCAGCGGTGCGGCCCTTGCGGACCCCGGGGACCTCGCCGACGGCGACCTCGATCCCCTGCGGGTGGATGTTGCGCCCGGCCTTGATGATCATGTCCTTGGCCCGGCCGGTGACGAAGAGCTCGCCGCCGGCCAGGTAGCCGAGGTCGCCGCTCACCAGCCAGTCGTCGTGGAACAGCGCCCGGCTGGCTGGGGGGTTGCGGTAATACCCGTTGGTTGCCGCCGGGCCACGGAACTCGATGATCCCCTGCTGGCGCTCCCCCACCGGCTCGCCGATCGCATCGACGATGCGCAGGTTGAACCCGGGCAAGGGGAAGCCGCACCCGACCAGTTCCAACGACGCCTCGCCATCGGGCGCCGGGACGGCACGACCGTTGGCGGCAAACGGTTCCCGGGCGATGCGGTCGATCGTCGGCTCCTCCCCCGGCGTCGGGAACGTCACCCCGAGCGTGGCCTCGGCGAGGCCGTACACCGGGTACATCGTCGATGGCTGGAACCCGGCCGGGCCAAACCGCTCGGCGAACCGGCGGACGGTCGACGCCGGCACCGCCTCGGCCCCGTTCAGCGCGATCCGCCAGGTCGACAGGTCGAGGCCGGTCAGGTCTTCGTCGCTGATCCGCTGCAGGCAGAGCTCGTAGGCAAAGTTCGGGGCGGCCGAGATCGTGCCGGCATGGGTGGAGATCGCCCGCAGCCAACGCACCGGCCGGGCGAGGAACGACTGCGGCGCCATCAGCACCATCGTCCAGCCGTAGTAGAGCGGGGCCAGCCACGCCCCGATCAGCCCCATGTCGTGGTAGAGGGGCAGCCAGCTGACGAACACCTCCTGCTGCCGGGCGGCGGCGGCGATGCCCATCGCCCGGATGCAGGCGAGCAGGTTGTCGTGCGACAGCACGACCCCTTTCGGCAGGCTGGTCGACCCGGACGTGTACTGGAGCAGGGCGGTCGCCGAACCCGATGGCGCGACCGCCTGCGGAGCCGTGCTGGCGCGCAGGTCGGCGGCGGTGACCACCCGGTTGAGCGTCCGCACCCGCAACTTCAACAGCTGGGCCGCGCGGGCGGCCTGGGGGACCGAGACGAGGACCCGGGCGCGGGCGTTTTCGAGGATCGTCCCCTGCCGCTGCAGGTGCTCCTCGATCTCGGCCATCCGGGCCGGCGGGTAGATCGGGACCGGCACGGCCCCGGCCAGCAGCGTGCCGAAGAAGGCGACGAAGTAGTCGAGGCTGGTTGGCAGCATCAGGGCTACGCTGTCGCCGGGCCCGATCCCGAGGCGCTGCAGGGCGGCGGCGGCGGCATTGGCGGCGGACAGCAGGCCTCCGTAGGTCAGCTCCTCCACCGCCTCGTCCCTGGCCAGGAACCGGATGTGGACCCGGTCCGGGTGGCGGGCGGCGTGCCAGGCGAGCACCTCCGGCAGCGTGGTGGCTTCCACCGGCGCCCACTGGTCGTCGCTGTCGGCGGGCTGGGGCGGGAGGCTCGGCTCCCGGGCCGGCAACGGAACCGGCTTCGGCGTGGCCTGCGGCGTGGGGACGGTTCCCAGCGCGGCGAGGAGATCCCGTGGCGTCCGGGCTTCGAGGAGCAGCTCGTCGGGCAGGGTGATGCCGAACGCCGATTCCAACCGGCCAAGCAACTCGACGAGGGCGAGGCTGTCCAGGCCGAGGTCGCGGTCCAGTTCGCTGTCGAGCGTCAGGCGGGCAGCGGCCCGGGGATACAGCTCGGCGACCAGGACCCGCACGGCATCGAGCACCGCTTCGGCCTGCTGGTCGTGGGCGAGCATGTCCTTGTTGCCTCCAGCCGCCTTCGCCATCGAACCTCCCTGCTGGGCATCCAGCCTTCGGGCTACCGGGTCATTGTAGGTGTGGGGTCGCCCCGGCCCTCAGCGGGGCTCGTGCCCAGAGGACGCCCGCCGGGGGAAGTGGTGGGCGGTGACCGCGTGGTGATCCCGGCCCTCGTCGCCGACCGGGTTCGAGTGGATCGTCGCCTGGGCCAACCGCGGGACGTCGTGCAGGAGGCGGTGGTGAGCCTCCTCGGCGATGGCATGGGCCTCGGCCAGGTTGAGTGAGGCGTCGGAGGCGATGTCCGCCTCGGCCAACAGCTCGTGGCCCACCCAGCGGATCCGTACCGATTCCACCGCGGCGACCCCTGGGACACCCGCCAGCACCTCGCGCACCGTGCCGACCAACCCCGGGTCGACGGCATCCATCAGCCGCCGGTAGATATCCCGGGCGGCATCCTTCAGCACCACCAGGATGGCGAGCGTGATCAGCAGGCCGACGACCGGGTCGGCCAGCTTGAGGCCAGCCGCCGCCCCGATGCCGCCGATGACCACCGCCAGCGAGGTCAGGCCGTCGGTCCGGGCATGAAGGCCGTCGGCAACCAGCGCCGCCGAACCGATCCGCCGCCCGACCCGGATCCGGTACACCGCCACCAGTTCGTTTCCGGCGAAGCCGAGTACGCCGCCTACCATCACCCAGGCGACGTTGTGCACGGTGGCCGGGTGCACCAGGCGGCGGATCGCCTCCCAGGCGGCGACTGCTGAGGACAGGGCGATCATGGCGACGACGAAGATGCCGGCCAGATCCTCGGCCCGCCCGTAGCCGTAGGTGTAGCGGTCGTTCGACCGGCGGCGGCCAATCAGGAAGGCGATGCCGAGCGGGACGGCGGTGAGGGCGTCGGCGAAGTTGTGGACGGTGTCGCCGAGCAGGGCCACCGAACCGCTGAGAGCGAAGATCGCGGCCTGGAGGATTGCGGTGACCGCCAGGCAGGCGAGCGAGATCTTGAGCGCCCGCAGGCCGTCGTCACTTGCGCTCAGGGCGGCATCGACCGCGTCGGCGGCGTCGTGGCTGTGCGGCCGGAACAGCCCGGCGATCATTCCCCGGAGCCCGTCGTGGTCGTGGCCGTGTGGGTGGTCGTGGCCGTGTGGGTGGTCGTGGCCGTGTGGGTGGTCGTGGCCATCCTCATGCCCGTGGTCGTGGTCGTGGCCGTTCGGGTGGGCCCCACCGTGGTCGTGATCGTGATCGGCCATGAACGAAGGCTACCGCTGCCGCCTGCCATCCAGCCCCAACGCGCGCCGGTCATGGCCGCCACTCGAACGGCCCGCCCAGGCAAGCAACCGGCGAGAGTTAGAGGGGAAGCTGCTCGCTGAGGAACGCCTGGGTCTGCCCCCACGCCTCGGCGGCGGCTTCCGGGACGGAGAAGATCGCCGAGCGGTGATTGTCGAAGGCGTGCCCGGCCTTGTGATCGTGGAACTCGGCGAGCGGGTTGCCGTCGAACGCCTCCCGGACCGCCGCCTGCCGCTCGAGGTTGAGGTACGGGTCGTCGCGGCCGAAGTGGAACAGGATCGGGCAGCGGATCTCGCCGGCGACCCCGAGGGCGTCGGGGACGGCCGAGCCGTAATAGGAGATGGCACAGTCGGGGTCGGCAGCAGCGGCCACCTGGTAGCTGATCCCACCGCCGAGGCAGAAGCCCATGACACCCGCCTTCCCCCCGGCGGCGGCGACCTCGGGCATTGCCCTGAGGTGGCCGAGCGCGGCGATGCTGTCGCCTACGGCGCCTTTGAAGTCGAGCCGGCCCCCGTAGCCGAGCCCCTTCCGGAGGGCGTCGGGGTCGTGCTCGTCGATCGAGATGCCCGGCGCGATCCGCCAGTAGAGGTCGGGCGCCATGGCGACATAGCCGAGGGCGGCAACCCGGTCGCACACGTCTTTGAGATACGGGCTGATGCCGAAGATCTCCTGGATGACGAGCAGGCCAGGGCCGGACCCGGCGTCGGGCACGACGGTGTAGCCGGCGAACTCGCCCTGACCGGGGGCAGCGATCACCTCGGTGCGCGTCTGGGGCATCGCATCACCTTTCTGTCGACTCGCGACCCCCGCATAACGCACTCTAGTCGCCGCCCGGAGCCGTGCGACGACGAGCGGTCGGGGGTTGGAGCGATCACGGCGATGAGCTGACCCAAGCTTCAAACGCGAGCCTCTTATGACTCAGCACACCAGGTCGGCGAAGGGTCACCGGCTCGGCGCCCCGGATGCACAGGAAACGCCCATGTGCTTACCTGCCACTCAGCACAATGCTTGCACTATGCAACCATCTGGTCGAGGAGGTGAGGGTCGAGCTATGGACGAAGCACTCCGGGCTGAGACGATCATGATCACCGGGCATGGCGGCGACGAGATCGAGGCCTATCTGGCCCAACCGCTGGGCGACGGTCCCTACGGCAACGTCGTCGTCATCCACCACATGCCCGGCTACGACGAGGCGACCAAGGAGATCACCCGCAAGTTCGCCTCCCGCGGCTACCTGGCGATCCAGCCCAACCTGCACTACCGGGAGGCCCCTGGAGCGAGCCCGGACGACGCCGCGGCGGCCTCCCGGGCCAAGGGCGGGGTCCCGGACGAGCGCCTGGTCGGCGACGTCGAGGCCGCCGGCAACTACCTGAAGGGGCTCCCCTCCAGCAACGGCAAGCTCGGCACCATCGGCTACTGCTCCGGGGGCCGGCAGTCGTTCCTGTGCGCGGTCAGCCTCCGGCTCGACGCCGCCGTCGTCTGCTACGGCGCCTTCATCGTCGGGACCCCTCCCGAGGGTATGCCGCTCAAGGTGACGCCGCTGATCGACCAGGTGCCGAAGCTCTCCTGCCCGGTGCTGGGCCTGTTCGGCGTTGAGGACAAGTACCCGTCGCCCGACCAGGTCGCCGACCTGGAAAGCGCCCTGAAGGCAGCGGGAAAGAGCTACGAGTTTCACTCCTACGAGGACGCCGGCCACGCCTTCTTCGCCGTCGACCGGCCGAGCTACCGGGTCGCCGCCGCCACCGACGGCTGGCAGCGGATCTGGGAGTTCTTCGGACGCTACCTGGCATAAGGGGGACAGAGCGAT
>DAIQBQ010000120.1:0-8795 GCA_036781065.1 Actinomycetota bacterium | reverse complement strand
CTACACCGTGAGCCCGCTTAGGGAATGACGCTCATGTAATTTAACGGTGGGCCCTTACTGCCCGCAAGTCGCTGGAGGACCGGCTGACCGGGCTGTCGATCGGGGCCGACGACTACCTGACCAAACCGTTCAGCTTCGAAGAATTGCTCGCCCGGGTCCGTATCCTGCTGCGCCGGGTCGGCCGCGGTGCCGAGGCGTCCCGCCGGATGAGCTTCGCCGACCTCGAGCTCGACGAGGACGCCCACGAGGTGTGGCGGGCCGGGCAGCGCATCGACCTGACCCCGACCGAGTTCAACCTGCTCCACTTCCTGCTGGTCAACAACGGACGGGTGCTGTCCAAGCAGCAGATCCTGGACAACGTGTGGCAGTACGACTTCGGTGGTGACGCCTCGGTGGTCGAGACCTACGTCTACTACCTGCGCAAGAAGGTCGACGCCGTCGAACCCCCGCTCATCCATACGGTCAGAGGCGTCGGCTACACCCTGCGCATGCCCCGGGGGTAGCCATGTCGCTGCGGCTGCGGCTGATCGTCGGGCTGGCCGTGCTGGTCGTCCTGGGCCTGGCGGTGTTCGGCACCACCACCTACGCTTCGGTGTCGCATTACCTGACCCAGCGCCTTGACAGCCAGTTGGCCGACGCCTCCCGGGCACTCACCGGCACGGGGGCGGCCTTCGCCCTGTCGACCGGGCATGCCCCCCAGAACGAGCCGTTCGGCCCAGCGCAGGGCCAGCCCGGCCCGTCCGACGGCAACGATTACGGGCAGGAGAATGGCACCGGCCAGACCGACGAGCAGATCGTCCGCAACGCGGTCGGGCCGGAGCTGTACGTGGAGTTCGTCGACCACACCGGACGGGTCTTCGAGCAGATCACCGCCACCGTCACCGGGGAGCTCGTCGGGGTGCAGCCGGTCCTCCCCGCCAGCGTGCTGGCGGAGATCGCTCCGCCCAGCGGCAACGGCGGCGGCTCGCCGAAGCCGGGCGACGCCGCCAACATCCACGTTGACGTCCGCACGCTCAGCACCGTCAGCGGAGCCCCCGACGAGCGAGTGGCCGTGGCCCTGCCCCCCGCCGGAGGAGCGATCGTTGTCGCCT
Source organism: Actinomycetota bacterium (assembly GCA_036781065.1). GTDB lineage: Bacteria > Actinomycetota > CADDZG01 > JAHWKV01 > JAOPZY01 > DAIQBQ01. The sequence goes on along the minus strand of DAIQBQ010000120.1, from coordinate 7,704 downwards.
CGTCGCTTTCGTCGGTCACCCAGACGCTGCAGCGGCTCCTGGCGGTGGAGCTCGGGGTCGGCCTGCCGGTGCTTGCGCTCACCTTTGGCCTCGGCCTGGCCCTTGCCCGGCAGGCGACGCGGCCGCTGGAGGAGATCGCCGTCACGGCCGACGCCATCGCCGCCGGCGACCTCGACCGCCGCGTCCCGGCAGCGAACAACCGGACCGAGGCGGGCCGGGTGGCCGCCGCCCTGAACGCCATGCTGTCGCGCATCCAGGAGGCATTCGCCCGGCGGGATGCCACCGAGGCCCGGCTGCGCACCTTCGTCGCCGACGCGTCGCACGAGCTGTCGACCCCGTTGACCTCGATCCGGGGCTATGCGGAACTGTTCCACCGGGGCCTCCAGGACCGGCCGGAGGACCTCAAGAAGGCGCTGGAGCGGATCGAGAGCGAGGCGGTCCGGATGGGACTGCTCGTCGACGACCTGTCGGCGCTGGCCAGCTTCGACGCCGGCCGCCCGCTGCGCCAGGACCTGGTCGACCTCAGCCGTATCGCTGGCGACGCCGCCTCCGACCTCAGGGCGATCGACCGCGACCGGCCGGTGACCCTGGAGGCCGGCTTGCCGGTTATCGTCGTCGGCGACGAGCAACGGCTGCGCCAAGTCGCCGCCAACCTGGTCTCCAACGTGGGCCGGCACACCCCGGCCGGGACCGCAGTGAAGATCCGCGCCCGGGTGGCGGGGGGAGCCGGGGTGTTCGAAGTCGCCGACGCCGGTCCGGGCATGACCCCGGAGCAGGCGGAGCACGTCTTCGACCGCTTCTACCGGGTGGACAAGGCCCGCTCCCGGGCGATGGGCGGCGCCGGTCTGGGGCTGTCGATCGTGGCCTCGATCGCAGAGGCGCACGGAGGCCAGGCCTCGGTCGCCACCGCCCCGGGGGCCGGGTCGACGTTCTCGGTGACGATCCCGCTTGCGGGCCCATCCGGGCCGCCGCCCGCCGGGGCCCCGACGCCCCCGCCCGGCCAGCAGGATGCCCGCCTTCGCGCCGAGTAACCGGCACTGCGGCGAGATCGTTCCTTGGAACCTGGCGGCTCTATTTGACCCTTCACGTTACAAAGAAGTCGTTGCAGGGCGCTGAAGCGGGCTCAAACCCCACTTGGAACGGCGAGGAGCCAGTTTTGTGGATCGCTATACTCAATAATGAGGGCCCATGATCCACAAAACACCGGATCGCTACCGGTGGGGGAGCCGCTCCGCCGAATGTCCGTTCCTCCGGGCCGCGTCCAGCGTCTGCAGGATCAGCTCGTGGGCGACCGTCAACGCCTCCAGCGCCTGCTCCAGCGGGGTGGTCGAGGAGGCAGTCCCCGGCAGCGTCCCGCTCCGGCCCAGCGGTTGTATGACCAGCGCCTCCCCGGCCCGGATCTGGCGATGCAGCCGGCGGATCTGGTCGCCAGGGACGGTTTGCAACTCCTCGTCCAGTGCCTGCCGGCACAGCTCGTACTGGCGGAGCGCGGCGGTGCGGTTCCCGGCCAGGCAGTGCAGCCGCATCAGCCGCCAGTGCGCCCGCTCGTGCGCCCGGTCGTGGCGGAGCAGCTCCTGGCCGTACCCGATCCCCTCCTCGGCCTCGGCGTGCCCCTCGCAGTAGGCCAGCAGCTTCTCCAGCAGCGACAGGTAGAGCGCCTTCAGCCGCTCCCGCTCGTAGATGCACCAGTCCTCGTAGAAGCCCTCCAGCAACTCCCCGCGGTACAGCGGTACCACCCGCTTCAACTCCGCTGCCTGCTCGGCGGTGAGCTGCTCGCCCGCGGTGAAGCGCACCGGCGCGTAGGCGGCCTCGAGCTCGGCGACATCGAGCCATAGCCGGCCGCCGTCGACCCGGATCCAGTCGGCGTCGTGGATCAGCAGGCCGTCGTCGATCCCGAGCGAGCGCAGCTGCCACAGGCTCTGCCGCAGGTATTTGCGCGATTGCGCGGCGCTGCTCTCCGGCCACAACGTCCCGGCAAGGACCTCGCGATGGTGCTGCCGGTCGCGCTGCACCAGGAGGTAGGCAAGCAGCTGTTCGGTGCGCTTCCCGGGTAAGGACACGGTTGTGCCGCCCCCGTCTCGGGCGCAGACCCTGCCAAACAGGCTCACGGCGCAGCCTCTAGGAAACCGCATGGCACCCTCAGCGGCATCGCCGCCCATTCCCCCACAGTTGCAGTTCCCCGGCAATCCAGACACTACCGCCCTACAGGAGGGCTTGGCAAGTGGCGAAAACTGCCACGGCACCGCGGCGGCGCCGCCAGGCGGAAAAGCGGGTCAGCGCCGGGCCAGCCGCTTGAGCACGGTGGTGGTGATCCCGGCTGGGTCGAGCCCGTGTGCCCGCAGCAACTCGTCGCGCGGCCCGTGGGGCAGGAAGGCCGGTGGCAGGGCGAAGGTGGCGGTACAGGTCGGGGACCCATCGGCTGCCAGCGCCTGGGCGATCCGCCCGCCGAGCGCCCCGGTGGTGGCGGTGTCCTCCACGGCGAGGACCAGCCGGTGGCACGATGCCAGCTCCAGCAAGGCGTCATCGAGCGGGGCGATCCACCGCGGGTCGATGACGGTGGACGGCACCCCGCGGCCGGCCAGCTCCCCGGCCGCCGCCAGGCAGGCCGCCGCCTCCGGCCCGACGCCGACCAGGAGCACCTCGGCGCCGGGGTCCTCGCGGAGGAGATCGATCGAGCCGATGCGCCGCAGGGCGGGCTGGCGGGGGCTGACCGAACCCTTCGGGAAGCGGACCACGCTCGGGCCATCGAAGGCGACAGCCTCGCGCAGGAGCTCGGCCAGGAGGGCGCCGTCGCGGGGGGCGGCGATCCTGAGGCCAGGGACGACCGGGAGGATCGAGGCCTCCCAGACCCCGTGGTGGCTGGGACCGTCGGGGCCGGTGATGCCCGAGCGGTCGGTCACGACCGTAACCGGCAACCGGTGGAGCGCGACGTCGGTCAGGAGCTGGTCCCAGGCCCGGCCGAGGAAGGTCGAATAGATCGCAACCACCGGGTGCAGCCCGCCCAGGGCGAGCCCAGCGGCGCAGGTCATGGCGTGTTGCTCGGCGATGCCGACGTCGATTGTCCGCTCGGGGAAGCACTCAGCGAAGCGCCCCAGCCCAACAGGGTGGACCATCCCTGCCGACAGGCAGACGACGTCGGGCCGCTCGGCGCCGATCGCTTCGATCTCGCCGGCGAAGACCGAGGTCCAGCTCGGCCTGGCGTGCACGGGGGCCCTTCCGGTTGCCGGGTCGGCGGCCTCGACGGCGTGCAGGCAGTCGACCGGGTCGGTCTCGGCCGGCGGGTACCCCTTGCCCTTGACGGTGCGGCAATGCACGGCGACCGGGCGCCAGAGCGCGGCGGCCTCACGGAGTGCCGCCTCGACCGCGGCGATGTCATGGCCGTCGACCGGTCCGATATAGGCCAGCCCGAGCTGCTCGAACAGCGAACGGGGACGCACGCCGCCGGTGCCGGGGGACAGCTCGGCCAGGTGGCGCGCCATGGCCCCGACCGTCGGGGCGTAGGAGCGGCCGTTGTCGTTGACCACGACGATCACCGGGCGGTCCTGAGCGGCACCGATGTTGTTGAGCGCCTCCCAGGCCATCCCGCCACCGAGCGCTCCGTCCCCGACGATCGCGACGACCCGCCGGGCGGCCTGCCCGGTGAGCTGGGCGGCCCGGGCGAGGCCGTCGGCGTAGGACAGTGCCGTCGATGCGTGGGAGTTCTCGATGACGTCGTGGGCAGACTCTGCCCTCGACGGGTACCCGGACAGGCCGCCCGGCTGGCGCAGCGTCTCGAACTCCGGCCGGCGACCGGTGAGGATCTTGTGGACGTAGGACTGGTGCCCGGTGTCAAAGACCAGCGCGTCGGCGGGCGAGTCGAACACCCGGTGCAGCGCAATCGTCAACTCCACGACGCCGAGGTTGGGACCGAGGTGACCGCCCCTCCGGCGCACGGTGTCCACCAGCACGGCGCGGATCTCGGCGGCCAGCCCGACGAGTTGCCCCGCGGTCATGCCCCGTAACGCGCCCGGGCCGTCGATCGTGTCGAGGATACGCGGGGCGCGTCCTGCGGCGGGGTTCATCCGTCTCGTGTGGCGACGAACCGGGCGATCTCTTCCAGGTCGCTCCGCACTCCGTCGGGGATCGGGAGCGCCTCCAACGCCTCCACCGCCTGCGCCAGCTCGTCGTCGGCCAGGTCGCCAACCCAGTCCTGCGCCCCGCTGTCCTCGAGGAGCAGGCGGGCGGCGGCGACCTCGACGTCGCCGAGCGAGGGCCGGGACAGGATCGTGCGCAGCTGCTCGCTGCCGGCGCCGCCGCGGCCCAGGGCGAAGACGACCGGCAGCGTCTTCTTCCGCTGGCGCAGGTCGTTGCCCACCGGCTTGCCGGTCGACGCCGGTTCCCCCCAGGTGCCCAGCAGGTCGTCCACCGCCTGGAAGGCCAGGCCGAGGTGAAGGCCGAACGAGGCCAGGCCGGCCGAGCGCGCCCCGTTCCCCTCGACCAGGATCACCCCGATCGCTGCCGCGCACGACAGCAGGGCGCCGGTCTTCGCCTGGCACATGTCCAGGCACTCCTCCATGGACACGTCGAAGCGGTGCTCGAAGGACAGATCGGCCTGCTGCCCGCGCACCAGCTCCGACACCGCCCCGGTGAGCGCGATCAGCGCTTCGGCCCGGAACGGCGTACGGGCCTCGAGCAGCACCTGCCCGGCGAGGTTGAGCAGGGCGTCCCCGGCGAGGATGGCCCGGGGGCTCCCGAACTGCCGCCAGGCGGTCACCTGGTGGCGCCGGTACTCGTCGCCGTCGATGACGTCGTCGTGCAGGATCGAGAAGTCGTGGACCAGCTCGACCGCGGTCGCCCCCGGCATGCCTGCGTCGGCTGGGCCGCCTGCCGCCTGCGCCGACAGCAGGGCCAGGGCCGGGCGCAGCGCCTTGCCGCCCCCGCCGGGCAGCGGGTTCTCCTCGGCGTCGTGCCAACCGAAGTGGTAGCCCGCCACCAGCCGGCTGGCCGGGCAGAGCCGGGCCAGCGCCGACCGCAGCGACCCGTCGACAAGCGCCCGGGCGTCGGCCAGGGCCGGCGGCGCCGTCCGGATCATGCCGAGGCGGGATCCACCCGATCGGCGGCGATCAGCAGGTACTGGAAGCTCCCCTCCCGGTAGGCGCTGAGGAAGGCGGTCTCGACCCCGGTCCGCACCGCCGAGCGGTCCCGGAGTTCCCAGTACGGGATGGTGGCGTCGGTCAGGTCGGTGACGCCGATCGGCACCAGGCCGTTGGCGCTCAGTGCCCGGAAGTAGTCGCCCCGGGAGTGGACCTCGCACAGGTACTGGTCGTTGATGCGCTGCACCGAGGCCGACGGGCCGCCGACGAGATCGTTGTAGCAGCCCGTGATGCATACGTACCGGCCCCCATGGGCCAGCAGCCGGGCGAACTCGGAGAACAGGTCGCCGAGGTCGACGTACATGGTGGTCTCGTTGGTCCACAGGCCGCGGTACGACCCCGGCGGGAAGCCGGTGTCGAGCATGTTGCGCAGGTAGAACCTGACCTGGCCGTCGACACCGCGGGCCTGGGCCTGGGTGTTGGCGAAGTCGCACTGATAGTCGGAGATCGTCACCCCGTCGACCGCGCAGCCGAAGCGGTGGTTGGCCATGATGCTGGTGCCACCCCGCCCGGAGCCGGCGTCCAGCAGCCGGTCGCCGGGGGTCACGGTTCCGAGGTGGTCGAGCAGCAGGTTGGCCTGCGCCGTCTCCAGCCGGTGCAGTTCGGCGATGATGCGGTCCTCCAGGCCGGCGGCAGGCCCGTCCAGGACCGACCAGTCGACGGCCCCGACGCCGTAGTGGTGGTGGTACAGGCCGTCGATCTCGCCCAGCCGGAGGTTGACCGGGTCGTTCTGGTGGGTGTTCCAGTAATCGGCCACGGAGCGCTGGTAATCAGTCTGGAGGACCGTTGCGGTCTCGGCAGTGCTCATGCGCTTCCCCCTTCTCCTTCGGTAGCGGATCGGTCAGCTGGTGCGTCGGTGCGGTAGCGGGGACTGGTGCGGTGCCATTCGTGGTTGCCCCCGAGCCAGGCCCAGAGGCCGATCAGGAAGCGGGCGAGCGCCGGCGAGCCCTGCACGGCCAGCGGTGCCGCTTCGGCCTCGACGGTGTGCATCAGCTCGTTGTGCACGGCGACCGTGCGCTCGATCCCCTCTTCCAGCGAGACGCCGTCCTCGCTGGCGATCAGCCGGGGCAGGCTGTAGTCGGTGTCGCCCTGCTCCTTGGACATCGAGTACAGGTCGTTCACCAGCACGCTGGCCAGCCCGGCCATGGTGAACACCCGCCGGACTCGGGGGTCCCTGAACTCGATCGGCGGGAGCTCGTAGCCGCCGACGGCGTCGGTGAGCACCATGCACGGGATGAAGCTGTTCTTGTGCCGGTGGACGAGGTACTCCCAGACCGGCGGCGTGCGCCCCTCGGTCTGCCAGGCCGCCTCGTGGTCGTAGGCCAGGAACATCACGCTCAGCTCGTGGTGCAGCCGGGCGACCTGGCTGAAGCTGGCGTACTGGGAGAGGAAGGCGAAGCTGGAGCGGTATGCCACCAGCACCGGGTCCTCTTGGACCGCCTGCTCAAGCTGCGGGGCGTAGCGGACCGGCAGGTGGGCCGGGTCGATCACCGCCTCAGCCAGGATCAGCCGGGTGGCCAGCAGCTTCGGGTCGGCGCCGAGCTCGGGGTCGTCGACGTAGTGGTCGTCGGTCGCCCACTCGGCCAGGGCGCACCGGGCCGCCGCCAGCAGCCGGTCGGGGTCGTCGGAGTCCGGGTGGGACAGCATGATCAGCCGGCCGATGCCGGCGGCCCGGACCTGGTCCAGCTTGCCGGGATAGATGCCTACCTCGGCGGCCCACTCGACCAGCCGGTCGTCCACCTCGTCGCCCAGGGCCGGGTTGTCGCGGAACGGGCCGGGGCAGTAGAGCTGCTGGCCGCCGGGAGTCACGGCCGGGGCCGACGGCGGTCCGGGGGCCGGTGCCTCCGGCGGCGCCACGAGGATGCTGGCCAGCCGGGCAGCGGCCGTCCCGAGACCGACGGGCCCGGTCGGGATGCGCTGGGGGGTGGGATCCTCCGGCGGGGCCGGAGGCTGCGAGGCCAGCAGGTCGGCCGGCGCCCCCGCCCCGGCTGCCCGGAGCGAGGCGATGATTCCGGCCAGGTCGCCCTCGGCCGGGGCGTTGGTCAGGCGGGATAGCAGGGACACGGTCCTGGCCTCCTGACGGTGCTCGCGGAAGACTTCACGACACTCATGCCGAGCGGACAGCCCCGGGCAGCGTGAAGCGCTGGGTCTCGGTGGTGACCGGGCGCTCGGTGACGGTGACCTGCCCGAGCTCCGCCAGTGCGGCGATCACCTGCTCCACCAACGCCGGCGGCGCCGATGCACCGGCGGTCAGGCCGATGACCCGCACGCCGGACAGCCATTCCGGGCGCAGGTCGTCCGCGCTGTCCACCAGGTGGGCAGGGACCCCGCACCGGGCGGCCAGCTCGACCAGCCGCTGCGAGTTTGACGAGTTGGCCGACCCCACGACCAGCACGAGGTCCGCCTCGGCGGCGACGGCGGCCAGGGCGTGCTGGCGGTTGGTGGTGGCGTAGCAGATGTCGTCCGAACCCGGGCCGTCGAGGGCCGGGAACCGGGCGCGCAGCGCGGCGATGACCTCGGCCGTTTCATCGACGGCCAGGGTTGTCTGGGTCAGGTAGGACACGTGGGCTGG
>DAIQBQ010000119.1:0-8869 GCA_036781065.1 Actinomycetota bacterium | reverse complement strand
CCTGCGGCTGGTGCGCATGCCAACCCGGGCGGCGACCCTGGCCGTGCCCGACCCGCCACTCCCGGCACCGCTGGCCGCCCGGCTGGAGGCGATCGGCGCCACCGCACTGTGGACCCACCAGGCAGAAGCGCTCGCTGCGGTCCGGGCGGGGCACAACGTGATCGTGTCGACCGGTACCGCCAGCGGCAAGAGCCTCTGCTTCAACCTGCCGGTGCTGGAGCGGCTCCTCGCCGACCGCAAGGCCCGGGCGTTGTACCTGTACCCGACCAAGTCGCTGGCCCAGGACCAGCTCCGGGCGATCCGTGCCTTTGCCCTCCCCCAGGTCGCCGCCGGCACCTACGACGGCGACACCCCGGCCGCCGAGCGCGCCTCGGTTCGCAGCTACGCCCGCATCGTCCTGTCGAACCCGGACATGGTCCATTACGGGCTGCTGGAGTCCCACCAGCGGTGGGCGGAGTTCCTGGGCCACCTGGCGTTCGTCGTCGTCGACGAGGCGCACACGCTGCGCGGGATCTTCGGGTCGCACGTCGGCTGCATCCTGCGCCGGCTGCGGCGGGTCGCCCGGCACTACGGGTCGGAACCACGCTTCGTGCTGGCGTCGGCGACGATCGGCAACCCGGGCGAGCTGGCTGAGGCCCTGGTCGGCCTGCCGTTCACCACGATCGACCGCGACGGCAGTCCCCGCGGCGAGCGGCTGTTCGCGTTCTGGAACCCGCCGTTCAAGGACGAAGCGTCCGGGTCACGGGCGTCGGCGAACTGGGAGTGTGCCCGGCTGATGGCGGGCTTCGTCGACCACGGCGTGCGCACGATCACCTTCACCAAGTCCCGGAAGTCGGCGGAGCTGGTCGCCAAGCACGCCCAGCGGATCGTCGAGACGCCGGAGGCGGCCGCCCGGATCCGGGCGTACCGGGCCGGGTACCTGGCCTCGGAGCGGCGGGAGATCGAGCGCCAGCTGTTCGGGGGCGAGCTGCTCGGGGTCGCCGCCACGACTGCGTTGGAGCTGGGCGTCGACGTCGGCGGCCTGGACGCCGTGGTGCTCAACGGCTTCCCCGGGACGGTCGCCCAGGTATGGCAGCAGGCGGGACGGGCGGGACGGGGCGGGGAGTCCTCGACTGCCGTGCTGGTCGGTCACGAGGACCCGCTCGACCAGTACTACCTCGCCCACCCCGACACCCTGCTGGCGAAGCCGTACGAGGCCGCCCTGGTGGACGTGACCAACCCCCGGATCCTGGAGCCGCACCTGGGCTGCGCCGCCCACGAGCTGCCGCTGGCACCGTCCGAGGTGGCTTCGACCTTCGGCGAGGGGGCCGACGAGGTGGCCGTGGCGATGGTGGCGGCCGGGGACCTGGTTGAGCGCACGGTGCGGGCGACCGGCGCGGTGCGCCTGCACTGGCACCGCCGGGAGCCGCCGGGCCGGGCGCTCGACCTGCGCTCGATGGGGGGCGAGGCCTACCGGATCGTCGATGCCGGCACCGGCGCCCTGCTCGGCACCGTCGACGCCGCCCGGGCGTACGGCCAGGTGCACCCGGGGGCGAGCTACCTGCACCAGGGGGAAAGCTTCGTCGTGGTCGCGCTGGACGACCGGGAGCGGGTGGCGCTGGTGGAAGCGGCGTCGCCGACCTGGTTCACCCAGGCCCGCGACAGCTCCGACATCCGGGTGGCCGGGGTGACCGCCACCCGGCAGCTGGGGGCGGTCGACTGCTACCTGGGCGGCGTGGAGGTGACGCGGCAGGTGGTCGCGTTTGCCCGGCGGGAGATCGCCACCGGGGAGCTGCTGGAGGTCGTCCCGCTCGACCTGCCCGAGGAGCGGCTGGCGACGGTGGCGTTCTGGTACACGGTGCCCGCGCCGGTCATGTCCGCGGCTGGGATCGAGGCGCCGGACCTGCCGGGGTCACTGCACGCCGCCGAGCACGCGGCGATCGGGGTCCTGCCGCTGTTCGCCATGGCCGACCGGTGGGACATCGGTGGGGTGTCGACCGCCCGGTCCGCCGACACCGGCCTGCCGACGGTGTTCATCTACGACGGCTACCCGGGCGGGATGGGGATCGCCGAGCGGGGCTTCGCCCGGGCGGTCGAGCACCTGGGAGCGACGCTGGATGCGGTCTGCGCCTGCCCGTGCGAGTCGGGCTGCCCGTCGTGTGTGCAGTCGCCGAAGTGCGGCAACGGCAACGACCCGCTGGACAAGGGCGGTGCGATCCGGCTGATGGCGACGATCCTGGGCCGGCGGGCGCCGGGCTGAGCCACTGTCCTGATCCCAGGCGGATTCCGACGGAAATCATGACAGTGGTCCACGAGGGGTTACGTAGATCATTGTTGATATGCGTAACCTATGGACCGGCAAATCGTGGCGAGCAGATCCCACTGCCGCGGACCGGACGTTGCCAGTCCGGAGTTGATCGGGCTAGTCGATCCCCTGGGCCTTCTGGATCTTGCCCGAGAAGTCGACCGACACCGACTTCCACTCGGTGAACTCGTCGAGGGCCACCGGGCCGGCTTCCCGGTGCCCGTTGCCGGTCGCCTTGGTCCCGCCGAACGGGAGCTGCACCTCGGCGCCGATCGTCGGGGCGTTGATGTAGACCACCCCGAAGTCCAGCTCGGTGATGGCGGTGAACGTCGCCCCGATGTCCCGGGTGTAGATGGCGCAGGACAGCCCGTACTCGGTGCCGTTGGCGACCTGGATCGCCTCGTCCAGCGTTGCGACAGCAATGATCCCGGTCACCGGGCCGAAAATCTCCTCCTGGGCGATGCGCATCGTCGGGGTCATAGCGTCGAACACCGTCGGGGCGATGAAGTTGCCCCGGTCGTAGCCCGGCCCGGTCAGCTCCCCGCCGCCGGCCACGAGCACCGCGCCTTCCCGGCGCCCGATGTCGATGTAGCCCAGCACACGCTCCTTCTGGGTGCGGTTGATGACCGGTGCCAGCTCGACGTCGGGGTCGAGGCCGGAGCCGACCTTCATCGTTGCCACCCGCGCGAGCAGCCGGGACATGAACGCCTCTTTGACGCCCTCCAGGACGATGAGCCGCGAGGTCGACGTGCACCGCTGCCCACTGGTGGCGAACGCCCCCCAGGCGGCCGCCTCGACGGCAAGGTCGAGGTCGGCGTCGGGCATCACGATCAGCGCGTTCTTCGACCCCAGCTCCAGCGAGCAGCGCTTGCCCAGCCGCCCGCAGATCTCGGCGACCTGACGGCCGACGGCCAGCGACCCGGTGAACGAGATCGCCCGTACCGCGGGGTGCTGGACGAGGGCCGCACCGGCCTCATCGCCGAGGCCGTGCACCAGGTTGAGCACCCCGGCCGGCAGGCCGGCATGCTCGAAGATCTCGACGAGGATCGTCGCCAGCAGCGGCGTGTCCTCGGCCGGCTTGAACACCATGGTGCAGCCGGCGACCAGGGCGGGTGCGATCTTCCACAGCGGGATGGCTACCGGGAAGTTCCAGGGCGTGATCAGGCCGACGACGCCCACCGGCGAGCGCACCGTCATCGAGAACTTGCTCGGCAGCTCGGCGGGCATCGTCTGGCCGAAGGCACGGCGGCCCTCGCCGGCCATGTACAGGCAGAAGTCGATGCCCTCCTGGACGTCGGCCCGGGTCTCCCGCAGTGTCTTGCCCATCTCCCGGGTCATCAGCTGGGCCAGCTCCTCCTTGCGCTGCTCCAGGATCAGCCCGACCCGCAGCACGTAGTCGGCCCGGCGGGGGACCGGGGTGCGGCGCCAGGCCGGGTAGGCGGCCTCGGCGGCGGCGGCGGCGCGGGCGATGTCCTCCGGCCCGGAGGCGGGGAATTCGCCGAGGGTCTCGTCAAGGTCGGCCGGGTTCAGGCTGGGGAAGCTGCGTCCGGACGTGGCCGGGACCCACTGACCACCGATGTAGTTGTCGCCCATAGATTCATCGTAGCCCTGAGCGGACACCGCGCCCGGAGCGGGCCAGACCGGCATCAGATCGGCGGCCAGGGGAACGCCCGGCCCGGCCCCCACGCCGGCCCCGGCGCCGGGAATGCCCCCGCCTTGAGCACGATCTTCAGGCGGCGGCGCAGGGCGGTCAGCTCTTCGGGGTCGAGCAACTCGGCCAGGGCCACCCCCAGGTCGCCCGACAGCGCGGTGCGCAGCCGCTGGAGGCAGGCACGCTCCTCGCTGGAGAGCGGCTGGTCGGCGAAGTCCCAGAGCACGGTTCGGAGCTTGGGGTCGGCGTGGAAGCAGATGCCGTGGTCGATCGCCCAGACGTGGCCTTGGGCATCGGGAAAGACGTGGCCCGCCTTGCGGTCGGCGTTGTTGACCACCAGGTCGAACAGGGCGATGCGGCGCAGTTCGGCGGCATGGTCGTCGTACAGGTCGAAGGCGGTGCAGCCGAAATCGTGCTCGACGAATTCCTGGACCGAGCCCGGCCCGGCTGGCCCGTCACGGAGCACCGTCGGGGGCACGATGCCGAACCCCCCGGCGGCGCTCACCAGGTAGGCGGCGACCTCCCGCTGGCACAGTGTCCCGGTCGGGAAGTCCCACAACGGTGCCTCGCCGCGCCGGGGCTTGTAGATGACCAGGCGCCCCTCAGGACCGCCCAGGCGGGCCAGGAAGGTGTAGTTGGATGCGCCGGGCATCAGCCCGAGCAGCTCGAGGGCGCCGGCCGTCAGGTCGTCGGGGGTCAGCGGGGTCCCTCAGACTTCGGTGCGATGCCCGTTCGATGCGTAGCAGACGTGGCCCTCGGGGTCCATCGGCACCCGGCACAGCGGGCACAGCGGCCGGCCCTGGGCGGCCACGGTCATCCCATGGGCGGCGAGGGCCTGCAGTTGCGCCCGGGTGATCCAGAACCGGGCGGCCGGTCCGCCACCGTCATCGTCGTCGACCTCCGCTTCGGGTTCGGCGACGTCGCCCGCCTCCTGGCCGGGTGCCCCGGGTGCCCCGGGTGCCCTCTGGGCCGCCCGGCACTCGATCAGCACCAGGTCCCGGTCCTCGGCGTACCCGATGGCCATCGTCCCCACCCGGAATTCCGGGGTGACCGGCTCCTCCAGGGCCATCGAGTCGGCGTCCCACCCGATCGGGTCCTTCGGGTAGCCCTCCGATTTGAAGATCTCCTCGGTGCCCTCGCCGAGGGCGATGACATGGTCCTTCTCGACGACCAGGGTGACCTGCTCAACCCCCTGCCGGGCCTGCAGGTAGAAGGTGCGCCGGCCGGGGGGGCCGATCGCCCCGACGGTGATCCGGTCGACGCCGTCGAACTCGATGTCGTCCATGCCTTACGACCCCTGACGCCTTACGACCCCTGACCGGCCGGGCGCGCCGGCTTCGCCGTGGCCGCCGGGGTGGCGGGCCGTGGCCTGATCCGCGCGGCGAGCTCCTCGAGCGACCCAGTGTCCGACAACCGCACCACCCGGGGAACCCGGTCCCCGAGCGCCACCGCGCTGACCGATGCTACCCCCACGATTACCCGCTGGTACAGGTCAAGCCCCATCCCGAGGTAGGCGGCCATGGTCAGCCGGATCAGGTCGGCATGGGAAACGACAACGATCGCCTGATTCGGGTGCCGCTTCAGCAGTTCCTGGGTGGCACCGACCGCCCGGGTCTGCGCCTCCCGGATCGACTCGCCCCCGGGGAACTTGAAGTCGGCGGGCTTGGCGTGCAGCTCGCTCCAGGCCTTCAGCCGGGTCAGCTGCTTGAACGATCGGCCCGTCCACTCGCCGTAGTCGACCTCGGCCACGGCGTCGAGGGGGCGGACCTGCAACCCGTGCTGGGAGGCGATCGGCTCCGCCGTCTCCAGGCAGCGCTCCAGCGGCGAGGAGTAGACCGCCTTGATCGGCAGCCCACCGAGGCGCCCGGCTACCCCCTTGGCCTGCCGGATCCCCTCCTCCGACAGGTGTACGCCCGGGAGCCGCCCGGACAGCCGGGTGCCAGTCAGCGCCGTGTTCCCGTGCCGGACGAGGAGGAGAAGCATGGAAACTAAACTACCTCGGCGTGGCGGGGTTCCGGATCGAGAAGGACTCGATGGGCGAGGTGCCCGTTCCCACCGAGGCCTACTACGGCGCGCAGACCCAGCGGGCGGTCGGCAACTTCCCGATCAGCCCGTGGCGCTTCGGCCGCCGGTTCATCCGGGCACTCGGCCTCGTGAAGTGGGCCGCGGCCCAGGCCAACGAAGAGCTGGAGCTGCTGAGCCACGAGCTGAGCAGGGCGATCCGGGTGGCGGCCGAGGAGGTCATTGCCGGGCGGCATGACGATCAGTTCGTCATCGACGTCTTCCAGACCGGGTCCGGCACCTCGACGAACATGAACGCCAACGAGGTCATCGCCAACCGGGCCAGCGAGCTGCTCGGCGGCGACCGGGGCAGCAAGCACCCAGTGCACCCCAACGACCACGTCAACCGCTGCCAGTCGTCCAACGACGTGATCCCGACGGTCACCCACCTCGCCGCCCTATCGGCTCTGGATGAGGTGGTGTTGCCGGGGTTGGCCGCGCTGGAGGCCTCGCTGGCGGCCAAGGCCGAGGCCTTCGACGGCATCCTCAAGTCCGGACGGACGCATCTGATGGACGCCACACCGGTGCGGCTGGGGCAGGAGTTCGGTGGGTTTGCGGCGCAGGTGGCCCATGCCGCGGATCGGGTGCGTGCGTGCCGGGCGGGGTTGTTGGAGCTGGCCCTCGGCGGAACCGCGGTGGGGACCGGGCTCAACGCCCACCCGAAGTTCGCCGGCCAGGCGATCGCCCATCTGCGTTCACGCAGCGGCCTCGACCTGGTCGAGGCTCCCAACCACTTCGAGGCGCAGAGCGCCCGGGATGCGGTGGTCGCGGCCTCGGGGGCGCTGCGCGGGGCGGCGGTGGCGCTGGCCCGCATTGCCAACGACCTGCGCTGGATGGCGTCCGGCCCGCGGACCGCGCTGGCCGAGATCCGGCTCCCGGCGCTGCAGCCCGGCTCCAGCATCATGCCCGGCAAGGTGAACCCGGTGATCCCGGAGGCGGTGATCCAGGTGGCGGCCCAGGTGATCGGCAACGACGCGGCGATCGCCCTCGGCGGGCTGGGCAGCATGTTCGAACTCAACACGATGATGCCGCTGATGGCCCACGACCTGCTGTTCTCGGCGGAGTCGCTGGGGGCGGCGGCGGCGCTGCTGGCGGGGCGGTGCGTCGACGGCATCGAGGCCGACGAGGGCCGGGCCACCGAGCTGCTGGAGCGGTCGCTGGTGATCGTCACGGCACTGGTGCCCGAGATCGGCTACGACACCGCCGCCGAGGTGTCGAAGGAAGCCTACGCGACAGGGCAATCGCTGCGGGAGATCGTGATCGCCCGGGGGCTGATGACCGCCGATCAGGTCGACGCCGCCCTCGAGCTCGGCCGGATGACCGAGCCCGGGCTGGGGCCTCCGGGGACCGAAGGCGGGTAGAGTTTTTTAGAGATGCACATCGGATCGGGCTTCTCGGCGAACCCGGCGTCGGCGGAGGCGGTCGACGAGGCGCTCGGCCGCGCGCTGGCGGCGCTGGAGGGCGCCCGGCCGGAACTGACGGTCCTGTTTCATTCGGCCCACCACCTGGGGGCGATCGACGAGATCGCCGAGCGGGTCGGCGAGTCGGTGGCGCCCAGCGGGCACCCGGGAGCGCTGATCGGGTGCACCGCGGCGGCCGTGATCGGCGACGGCCATGAGGTCGAGGAAGGCCCGGCGCTCAGCATCTGGACCGCCAACCTCGACGGGGCAAGGGTAGAGCCGTTCGCCCTGGTCGCCGCTCCCGGGTCCGGCGGGCATGACGAGCCGGTGACCATGGGCCTTCCCGCCATCGAGGACGACACCCGGGCGGTGCTGGTGCTCGGCGACCCGTACACCTTCCCCCCGGGCGGCCTGGACCAGCTGAACGCGGCCACCGTCGAAGCCGCGATCCCGGTGATCGGGGGCATGGCGAGCGGGGGCCGCGGGCCGGGCCAGCATGCCTTGGTGTACGGGTCCAAGGTGCGGACTGCCGGCGGCGTCGGGGTGACCATCAGCGGCGACGTCCAGGTCGAGACGCTGGTGTCGCAGGGGTGCAAACCGATTGGTAGCTCCTACACGGTGACCGGGGCCGAGGGCCAGGTGATCAGCAGCCTCGGCGGCGAGCCGCCGCTGGACCGGCTGCGTGACCTGTTCCGGTCGCTGTCGCCCGAAGACCAGGCCCGGATGAACCGTGGCCTGCACGTCGGCGTCGTGATCGACGAGTACGCTCCGGAGTTCGGCCCCGGCGACTTCCTGATCCGCAACGTGCTGGGGGCCGACCAGGGGACCGGGGCGATCGCCGTCGGGGAGGACATCAAGGTCGGCCAGACCGTGCAGTTCCACATCCGGGACGCCTCGGCGGCCGACGAGGACCTGCGCGGGCGGCTCGGGGTGCTGGAGCTGTCCCGGGCCGGGGACCCGGCCAAACTGGCCGGGGCGCTGCTGTTCACCTGCAACGGCCGCGGGCGGCACCTGTTCGGGAGCCCGGACCACGACATCGCCGCGGTGCAGGCCGGCCTCGGCCCGTTGCCGGTGGCGGGGATGTTCTGCGCCGGGGAGATCGGCCCGGTCAGCGGGCGGGCCTTCCTGCACGGCTTCACGGCCAGCATGGCGCTGTTCGTGGCACCGCCGGCGGGCTCATCGCCTTCCTGAACGCACCGGGCGCCCCCGGCTCGTGGGTCGTCGCGAGGTTGTCCGGCACGCGACCCTTCAGGCCCGTTGTCGATCGGGTCTTCATGCCGTCGCCCTCTAAAGCGTAGCGAGGGGAACCGGTGGGCCTGGCGGAGCTAGAGGCCGGGCCAGTCCTTCTTCGCCGGAGGCTTCTTGAGGGCGTCCTCGAGGCTCGGCTTCTGAGCGGGGTGCAGGTCGTCCAGCGAGCGTCTGCCCTTGAGGTCGCCCGCCGCCCGGAGCACGTCGTCCAGGGGCTTGCGCGGC
>DAIQBQ010000118.1:0-8877 GCA_036781065.1 Actinomycetota bacterium | reverse complement strand
ACCTCGGCCGGCCGCCCGCGCGCCACCGGGAGTGTTTCATCGTCCGCGCGGCGCTACCCGGGCGGCGCTCGCCGATCCTGTACAAGGTGGCGACCTTCACCCGCCACGCCTACAACCTGGCGGGCGCCAGCGGGCGGGACGGGGGCAGCAGCCTGTACCAGCACCCGGTCTACCTGGGACCGGGTGCGCCCGGCAAGCCGCGCGGGCACAAGGTGAGCATGCGCCGGCCCGCAGGCGACTCGCACTACTCGCTCTGGGACCTCCCGTTCGTTGCCTGGCTGGAGCGCAACGGCTACCCGGTCGAGTTCTGCTCCGATCTCGACCTGCACGAGGATCCAGCCCTGCCGGGCGCCTACCGGCTCCTGCTCAGCGCCGGCCACGACGAGTACTGGTCCGAACCCATGCGGTCGGGCGTGGAGCGCTTCGTGGCGGCCGGGGGCAACGCCGCCTTCTTCAGCGGCAACGTCTGCTGGTGGCGGGTCCATCCGGTCGACGCCAACACCGCGCTCGCCTGTGACACCGACCATGCGGCCAGCGCCGATGCCCACCATTTCCCGGCGACCGACCAGTGGTGGGTCCCGGAGCCGGAGGGGGCCGGGCAACCGGAGAACACGCTGACCGGGGTGAGCTTCCGCAACGCCGGTGAGTGGGCGGGCTGGTTCGAACCGGGCGAGCGCCCCCACCTGGGCTTCCGCCTCCAGCACACCGACCACTGGGTGTTTGCCGGCACCGGGCTGCGGGGCGCCGAGGGCGGCCGGCCCGACGTGCTCGGCGCCGGCACCGACCTGGTGGGCTACGAGTGCGACGGCGCCACCTACCAGGCTGCCGCCAACGGCGTGGCCATAGCCGACGGCCGCGGCGGCACGCCGCCGCCGTTCGTCATCCTGGGCGTGGCGGTGTTGGCGCCGCGCCGGGAGGACTACTACGACGAGTCGCCGGGCGCCTGGCGCTGCCCGCCCCGGGAGCCGGGGGCGGCGAGCCCACCAGCGGCGACGATGGGCGTGCATACCATGCCGGGAGGGGGGACGGTCTTTACCGCCGCCACCACCAACTGGCCGGTCGTCGTGGGCACCGGCGCCGATCCCGCGGTCGAGCGGATCACCCGCAACGTCCTGGACACCCTCACCCGCCGGTAAACCCGCTCATCGGCCTCCGGCGCCCGTCCAGCCGGCATCCAGCAGGACCGGGAGCGCGTGCAGGTCTTCGATCCAGCCGCCGCCGGCCTGCAGCGCCAGTCCGGGAGGCAGTCCCTCCCGGCAGAGCAGCAGCGCGGGCATGCCGGCCGCCCGGGGGCCGGCCACGTCGGTGCTCCAGCGGTCGCCAACGAAGAGCACCTCACCGGCGGCCAGGCCGCAGGCGGCGAGCGCCTGGGCGTAGATGCGGGGGTGCGGCTTGCGGGCACCGGCCTGGGCCGAGGTGACCGCGACGTCGACGGCCGCCCGCAGGCCCACTGCCTCCAGCTCGCGGTCCAGGTCCCAGTACCAGTTCGAGCAGACGCCAACCAGCAGCCCCCGCTGGCGCAGCTGGCCGAGCACGACCGGGGCATCGCCGTAGGCAGCCATGACGACCCCCTTGGTGGCGCGGTCCAGGTCGGCCACCAACGGTTCGAGCAGCGGGGCGGGGACCCCGCACGCCCGGGCCCGCACCCGCAGCCGCTCCAGCTCCCAGCGGCGGTAGGCGGTCTGGTCGGACGAGTGCTCGGCGTGGCTCTCGCCGTCGGCGGGGCCGATCTCCCACTGGTCCCCCCAGGCTTCGGCCAGGCCTGCGAGCCCGTGCCGGGCCAGCACGCTCGAGTGCTTCTCCGGCCAGGGCGGCACGCAGCGGGCCAGCGTGCCGTCGAAGTCGAACAGCACGCCGCGGATGTCGCTCATCCGCTCCGTTCCAGCTCCCACACGATGGCGGCGGGGATGCCTTCCCAGGCCGCACGGGCCGCCGGCGCGATCGCCTCCTCGAACCCACCCGCGGGTAGCCGCCCATTGAACAACGGCTCGTGACAGGAGACCACGGTCAGGCCGGCTTGGGCGAAGCTGGCCAGGCACTCGCCGGGTAGGTGGGTGTGGTACCGCATGAAGCTCAGCCGCCCGTCGGCCCCTGCGAACAGCAGCTTGGACTGCAGCAGGCAGACCATCGGGTGGGGGTCCGAGATGATGATCCTCCCGCCCGGGACCACGACCCGGGCAAGCTCGGCCGTGGCGGCTGAGATGTCGGGCAGGTGGGTGAAGGCGAGGGCGCACACCGCCAGGTCGACCGCGCCGTCGGCGAGCGGGAGCTGCTCCAGCTGCCCGGTCTCGAAGCGGGCGTGCGGCACCTTGCTGCGGGCGACAGCCAGCATCGCCGGGGACTCGTCCACCCCCACGGTGGCGTAGCCTCGGGCCACCAGGGCTGCGGCGTGCCGACCGGTGCCGCAGGCGGCGTCCAGTGCCCGGCCCCCCTGCCCGCCGGGCAGGCGAGACCGGGCGGCATCGACCAGGGCATGGACGGCCGGCTCCTCGACCTCGATGAGCCCGTTCGGAAGGGAGTCGTAGGTCGGAGCCCAGGAGGCATAGGCGGTCAGCGGCGCGATTTCGGCCAGGCACCCCGCTGGCGCGGCCCCGGCCTCCTGCTCACCGGGAGGCTCCTCGAGCAGGTGGCGGATGTCGTCCCGCCGGGCGGTGCTGAACCCGTCTGGGCAGTCCACCGCGTGGCGCAGCAGAGCCAGGCCCTCCAGCCCGATCGCCAGGTCTTGCAGGCAGCGGCCGGGATCGCCAGACATATCCGGATGATATCGTCGGATCAGACGCAGGAAGCCTCCGGATATGACCCTCTCCACCCTCCGCTGCAGCGAGCGACCGGAACTCTGGGACCGCGTCCCTGCCCTGTTCGCCGGCGTGTGGCCGGAGTACAACCTGCACGGGGACGTGATGGCCGGCTACTGGCAGCGCCTGGTCGGCGATCTCCCCGGCTTCCAGGTCGCCCTCTACGACGACGAGGCACTCGACGTCCTTGCCATCGGGCGCTCAATCCCTCGGCGCTGGGACGGCACCCTGGAGGACCTCGGCCCGGGCCTGGACGACTCGATCGTGCGCGGGTTCGAGGCACTCGACAACGGCTTGGCCCCGAATGCGTTGTGTGCCCTCGGCGTTGAGGTCGCGCCCCGCCACCAGGGCCACTCGCTGGCCCGAGTCGTGCTGCAGGCCATGGCGGGCATGGCCCGGCAGGCGGGCCTCGGCTCGCTCCTCGTGCCTGTCCGGCCGACCTGGAAGGAGCGCTACCCGCTCACGCCCATCGAGCGGTACATGCACTGGCGCCGCCCGGATGGCTGGCCGTTGGACCCCTGGATCCGGGTGCACGCCCGGCTCGGGGCCACGATGGCAGCGGCAATCCCGCACTCCTCCCGCATTACCGGGACGGTGGCGGAATGGGAGTCCTGGACGCAGATGGCGTTCCCCGACGACGGCGAGTTCGTCTTCCCCGGCGGCCTGACGACGCTGCACGTCGACCATGGCGCCAACCTGGGCGCGTACTGGGAGCCCAATGTCTGGATGGTGCATCCGGTGTGAGCGAACCAGTCGTTGTCTGCCTCGGGCTGAGCCGCACCGGTACGACATCCTTCGGTGACGCCTGCGAGTACTTGGGGTTTACCCGCCTGGGGTGGAGCGAGCGCAGCGAGGAACTGCTGCGGGCCTGGCACGAGGGCCGCTTCGACGACCTGTACGCGGTGGCCGGAGGCTACCAGGTGATCGAGGATCTCCCGTGGCCGCTTCTGTACCGGGAACTGGCCGACCGCTTCCCGCAGACCCGCTTCGTGCTCACCCGGCGGGTCTCGGTCGAGGTCTGGCTGGCCTCGCAGATCGCTCACACAAGCAAATGGGACGAGCTGTGGGCACTCGAGCCAATCTACGGCGACACACGGCCGCAGCGGGCGCCGGAGGCCTACTGCCGGACCTACGAGCGGCACCTGCGGGAGGTGCGCCGGTTCTTCGCTTCCTCGGAGAGGCTGTCGGCCAGGCTGCTCGAGGTGTGCTGGGAGACCGGATCGGGGTGGACTGAGCTGTGTCCCTTCCTCGGCGTCCCGGTGCCCAAGGGCGTCCCGTTCCCCCACGCCAACGCCAGCGTCCCCACGCCAGACCCAGACGTGGGGTTGCGCTGGCAGCGGTAAAGCAGCGGCGGGTCAGAAGCGCCCGTACCGACGCGGGAAATAGTCCTCCGCCTCGCCGTCGCGCTCGATGTCCCAGGTGGCGCAGTGCAGGCCGCCACCGAAGGGGGCGACAGCCCGGAATGGCACGGGGACGACCTCGAACCCCAAGGCGCACAGCTGCTCGGCGACATTGTGCTCGCTGGCCTCGACGCACACCGTCTTGAGGTCCAGGCAGAGCACGTTCATGGCCAGCCACGGGCTGCAGAACGAGAGTGCCGGCAGGTGCCGCCAGCCGAACGCCGGTTGCGCCGCCTCCACGATCTCCCACCCATTGCAGGCGAAGTAGCCAGCCAGTTCGGGGTCGGTCGGCCGTTCGCTGCAGTGCAGCACCAGACCCGGTCGCAACGGTACGAAGGTGGCGTCGATGTGCAGCGGGTGGGTGTTCTCGAAGGTCACCGCGTGCACCCGGTGGTCCGGGAAGTGGCTCCGCAGCCAGCGGATGCCCGCCCGGTTGGTCACCAGGGACAGCTGGACGAAGAGGTCCTTGCCGCAGCGGGCGATGTCGGCGGCGTCGAAGAGCGGCTCGGCTTCGGTCAGTACCAGGTCGTGGCTGCGTACCCGCCGGAGCATCTCTTCGTGCGGGAGCTGGTTGTAGCTGTCCCAGAACCCGGCGTTGAAGGAGGCATCGGTGAGCCGGGGTTTGGGCGCCGCCTCCCAGCGCATGCCCGGATCGGCGCGGAACAGCCGCTCGATCGCCGGGCGGTAGCACAGGTACTCGAACCAGCGGCTGCGGTAGCACATCGTTGCTTCCAGGACCTCCCGGCCCACGGTAATCAGCACGTCGCGTGGTGGCATGCAGCCGAACATGGAGCCCTGCTGCCAGTCGGGGGTGGCCACCGGCGCGCTGAAGTCCAGCGGCACCGGGCGATCCACCCGGATACCGCGGCGGGCGAGCAGGGCGGCGAAATCGTCCAGCTGCTCCTCGGCGGCGGCCACCATCTCATCGGGGATCGGCCCGTGGACCGGGTGGGGGAAACCGTCGTCGGGGAAGTCCCTACGGACGGCTGGTTCGGGTGCCTGGACCATGGTCCCCACCGCCCGGCCCACCATGACGTGGCGCAGTGGGTCCCAGCCGTTCCAGGAGTTGACCCGCAGGGGTTGAACCGTGGTCTCGTCCACGCGCTAGCTCAGCGCCCGGTGCAAGAAGGCGGTGGAGCGTTGCCACGACAAAGACGCTGCCTGCGCATGGTAGGCCCCGCCCGGGCGGGTGTCGTTGAAGAAGGCGTGGTCGGCGCCCTCGTAGCGGTAGAAGCGCGCCTCCACACCCGCCGCCGCCAGCGCCTGCTCAAGCGCGGCCACCTGCGTGGCGGGGACCCAGGGATCGGCGGCGCCGAAATGGCCCATGACCGGGCCGGTGATGGCCGAGTAGTCCGGCTCGCCGTGGGGGAGGACCGAGTAGTACACGACGGTCGCCGCCACCCCTGGGTTGGTGGCAGCCGCCCACAAGCTGAGACCGCCGCCCAGGCAGAAGCCAAGGGCCCCGACCCCAGTCCCACCCGTTTGGCCCTGCAGGTAGGCCACCGCGCCAGCCATCTCATCGACCACCTGGGGCATGCTGAGCGCCATCATGGTGCGCTCCGCTTCGTCCGGCCCGCCGGGACGCTCCCCGTGGTAGAGGTCCGGGGCCAGCGCCAGGAAACCCTGCGCCGCCAGCCGGTCGCACACGGAGCAGATGTGGGCGTCGCAGCCCCACCATTCCTGCAGCACCACGGTGCCGGGACCGGCACCGGCGGCTGGGATGGCGAGGTATCCCGGGACGCTGTCCCCGGCCGCTGGGAAACGTACGGTCGGCATAGTCGGCGATTCTCGCGTATTACGCGTGACGAGTTTTATCTTTCGTTAGTAGGGTTCCCCTGCAATGATCGTTCTCGGTCTCGTCGGCCGGCCCGACGTCAAGGGTGTCCACGACGGCGCCGCCTGCCTGCTGGTGGACGGCCGGGTGGTGGGCGCCCTGGAACAGGAACGAGTGAGCCGGCGCCGCCACGCCCCACGCGAGGGCCCGGAGGGAGCGGTCGTTGCGTTGCTGGACGCCCACGGCCTGCATCCCGGCGACGTCGACGCCATCGGCTACGCCTGGGCGGATGCCCCGGCGGGGACGCCGGCGGAGCAGGGTCTGCCCATCCCCTGCGGCGTCCACCGCAGCGATGCGGTCACCGCCACCATCCTCCCGACCATCGGCGGCCAGCTGCCCACCCACGACATCTGGTTCTTCGACCATCACCTGTGCCACGCGGTGGGCGCCTATTGCCTGAACCCGTACGAGCGGGCCGACGCCCTGGTGGCCGACGGCTGGGGTGGCGACGGATCGACCTCGCTGTTCCATGTCGAGGGAGGGGTGTTCCGGCTGTT
This sequence comes from Actinomycetota bacterium, assembly GCA_036781065.1. Lineage (GTDB taxonomy): Bacteria > Actinomycetota > CADDZG01 > JAHWKV01 > JAOPZY01 > DAIQBQ01. Next base: position 2,351 of record DAIQBQ010000118.1, on the reverse strand, counting down.
GGAGCGCTACGACAGGTGCTGGTCGCTCGGCATGTTCTACGGCGCCGCCTCCGCATACGCCAACCTCGGTTGGTGGGGGGGCGGCAAGCTTATGGGGCTCAGCTCCTACGGCCGGACCAGCGACTTCCGTTTCCTGCGCTTCGACCCCTCCACCGCCGCCTTCTCCCTGGACCCCAGCCTGCGCCACGCCCTCGACGGCGGCTTCGACTGGGGGCGGCTGGGCCGGCAGTGGCTGGAGATCTTCGAGAGCTGCGTGTTCCCCTACACCGCCACCTCGGCCAACGCCTTCGACTACGCACCCTTCGCCGCCGACGTCCAAGAAACCCTTGAGGAGCTGGGCCTGGGCCTGGCGCAGCGCTTGCGGAGCCTCTCCGGTGAGGGCGCGTTGCTGCTCTCCGGCGGGGTCGGCCTGAACGCCCACATGAACCGCCGCCTGGCGCGGGAAAGCGGGTACCAGCGGGTGAGTGGCACCGTGGCCCCCAACGATGGCGGCACCGTGTTCGGTGCCGCGTTCCTGGCGGCGTCGCTACTCGGCCAGCCTCTGCGCCCGCTCGACCCCGGCGCCGACCCGCCCATCTTCTTCGGTCCGCCGGTGACCGAGGCCCAGATCGAGGGTGCCCTGGGGCGGGCCGGGGCGCCCGCCCGGGCGATGGAGCCGGATGACCTGCTGAAGGAGGTGGCCGGCGCCCTGGCGGCCGGGAAGGTCGTTGCCTGGTTCGACGGCCGCGCCGAGTTCGGCCCCCGGGCGCTGGGGGCGCGCAGCCTGCTGGCAGCCCCTACCGGTCGGGCCGTCCTGGACCGGCTGAACCGGGCGAAAGGTCGCCAACCGTGGCGGCCGGCGGCACTCTCGCTCACCGCCCGCGGGTTCGGTGAGCTGGGCATGGAACCCCCGGTGCCCGGCCTGAGCGACTACATGCTGTGCACCCATGCCGTCGGCCCGGCCGAGTCGGCCCGAGCCATCGCCGGCGTCCATGTCGACGGCACCACCCGGGGCCAGCTGGTACACGACGGCACCGGGTTCGGGGCGCTGATCGAAGCGCTGGGCGACGAGACGGGCCTGCCGGCGGTGGTCAACACCTCGCTCAACACCCGGGGGGAGCCGATGGTGCTCTCTGCTGACCAGGCGGTCGGCATGATGGCCGAGGTGGACGAGATCGACCTGCTCGCGCTGCCCCCGTACCTGGTGGAGCGGGCCTGACGGGCGCAGCGCCCCTAGCCCGGCCCGTGGCTTCCTCCTTTAACCGGCGGGGGGATCCTGCCCTGCCGCCCACGCGGCCCGGTCCTCGCGGGCCATCGCTTCTGCCCCGGACGCCTGCCGGGCGGCGAACAGCGAGCGGTTGGCCACCGCTTGAGCGGCGTCCAGGTCGGGGCGCTCGTGCTCCACGTGCAGGCAGGCCAGCGCCGGGTCCGCCTTCCAGGCCCGTACCACGGGGCCACGCCCGGCCAGCTTGACCAGCAGGTCATCGTCTTCGGATCCCCAGCCCGAGTAGCGCGGGCAGTATCCGCCGACCTCGGCGAACAGCCAGCGCTCCAGGAGCACGCCGCCCCAGTGGAACGTCGCCAGCCACTGACGGCGTTCCGGCAGACCGGAGCGCAGCTGATCGGGGGGTGGCAACACGGCCAGCACCTCGTCGTCGGCGAGGGGCCCGCCCGGGTGCCGGGTACGGAACCGCTCGCCTACCGCCGGCTCCAGGCGCCCGTCCGGCCGAGCCAGCACAAAGCAGCCGGGCGTGCTCGGGGGGCGCAGGACCGCGCCGGGGAGCGGCAGCGGCCCCAGCAGCCGGTAGAGGTACGGTTGGCACAGCGCGTCCGGACCGGCCAGGGCGATGGCCCGGCGCAGGAATCCCCGGCCCAGCGGCAGGACGTCGGCGTCGGTCAGATACAGCCGCCGGCCCCGGGCGCGGGAAGCTGCCAGGTTGCGCAGGATGCCCGGCGTGGTGGCCGACGCGCCGGCGGCGATGACCGAGACCACGCCCTCGGTGGGGCCGGCCGGTAGGGCCAGCGGGATGGCCCCGGCGGTGGCGACGAGGATTTCGCAGGCCACGTCCTGGGCCAGCCAGGCGGCCGCGACCGCGGGCAGCACCTGGCGGCCGCGGTGGCTGCCGAACAGTGGAACCACGACGCTGACGTCGACGGTCGATCCTGCTGCGTCGGAGGTCAGCGCCGTCGGTCTCAGATGAACGGGTCGTAGTCGTCGACCGCCTCGGGCGGGAAGTCGATCCGAAAGGCAACTTGCTCTGGTGGTGGCGTGATCGAGTTGTCCCTCAGCGCATCCAGGGCCCGGTTGGCAGAGCGGGCGCTGTCGTGCTCGGGCAGGGGCTGGACCAGAAAAGCGTGGCGGCGTTGGGCCA
>DAIQBQ010000117.1:0-8908 GCA_036781065.1 Actinomycetota bacterium | reverse complement strand
GTTTTGTGGATCATGGGCCCTCATTATTGAGTGCAGCGATCCACAAAACTCCTGCGGACCCAGCTACGCCTGGCTGAACCGGTAGCCCACCCCGCGGACCGTTTCGATGAACCGGGCGTGGTCGTCGCCGAGCTTGGCCCGCAGCCGGCGGATGTGGACGTCGACGGTCCGCACCCCGCCGTAGTACTCGTAGCCCCACACCCGGCTGAGCAGCGTTTCCCGGGTGAAGACCCGGCCTGGGTGCGACATCAGGAACTTGAGAAGCTCGAACTCCATGAAGGTCAGCTCGATCAGGGTCCCGCGCAGCGTGGCCCGGTAGCTCTCCGGTTCGACGACCAGGTCCTTGACCGCCAGCACGTCGGGCTGGTCCCGCTGCGAGCGCCAGCGGGCGAGGCGCAGGCGGGCGCCCAGGCCGGCCAGCGTGTACGGGTCCTCGATGAAGTCGTCGAACAGGTCGTAGCTCAGCTGGGGCAGCTGAGCCGACTCCAGCACGGGCACGACCGGTTGGGGCAGCCACCCCTCCTGGCGCCCCCGCTGGGTCCAGGAGACCCCCTCGGCGACCCAGGAGCGCAGGTCGAGGATCACCGCCTGCACGTCCTCGGCGATCTCCGGCTCCTCGCGGATCTCCTCGGCGCGGCAGTCGTAGCCGAGGGCTGAGAGATCCTGCAGCAGCCCCTCGGCCCGTGGCAGGTCCACCCCGGCGACGATCAGCCGGGGCCGCCGGGCAGGGGGGTCGCGGTCGCTCAGTACCGCGGTAGGTAGCGGTCCAGTTCCCATTGGCTGACCGTGGATCGGTAGGCGTTCCATTCCTCGCGTTTGTTTGCCAGGTACCAGTCGAAGACGTGTTCGCCGAGCGCCCGGCGGACCAGCGACGACCCGGCCATCTCGTCGAGCGCCTCGCGTAGGTCGCCCGGCAGCTGGGCGATCCCGAGAGCGGCCCGCTCGGCGTCGGTGATGTCCGGGGCTTCGGGGGCCAGCTCGTAGCCCTCGGCGATGCCCTCCAGCCCGGCGGCCAGGATCACCGAGAACGCCAGGTACGGGTTGGCGGACGGGTCGAGCGCCCGGTACTCCACCCGGGCGGCGTCCTCCTTCCAGGGCTTGGTGCCGGGCACCCGAACCAGGGCAGACCGGTTGCGCACCCCCCAGTCGACCGAGATCGGCGCCTCGAAGCCGGGCACCAGCCGCTTGTACGAGTTGACGAGCGGGTTGGTGACCGCGGTGATCTCGCGGGCGTGGGCGAGCAGTCCGGCGGTGAAGGCCTGGCCGACCTTGGACAGGTGGGTCCCGGCGTCGTAGAAGGCGTTGCGGTTGCCCTGGAACAGGGAGAAGTGGGTGTGCATCCCGCTGCCCCAGGTATCGGCAATCGGTTTGGGCATGAAGCTGGCGTAGTAGCCGGACTCCTGGGCGACCTCCTTGACCGCCAGCCGGAACGTAGTGATCGAGTCGGCTGTCGCCAAGGCGTCGGCGTGGGTCAGGTCGATCTCGTGCTGGCTGCCGGCCACCTCGTGGTGCGACTCCTTTACCGGGATCCCGATCGCTTCCAGGTAGGCAATGACGCGGCGGCGGAACTCGCTGCCGCTGTCCAGTGGCGTCAGGTCGAAGTAGGTCCCGACGTCGATCGGCTTCGGCCGCTTGGCCGAGGCGAACAGGAAGAACTCCACCTCCGGGCCGGCGTAGAACGAGTAGCCGAGCTCGCTGGCCCGGTTGAGGTTGCGCTTCAGCACCTGGCGTGGGTCGCCCGGGAAGGCGGCCCCGTCCGGGGTCAGCACGTCGCAGAACATCCGGGCGGCCAGCGTCTCGGTGCGCCAGGGCAGGATCTGGAAGGTCTCCGGGTCAGGCCGCAGCAGCATGTCCGACTCCTGGACCCGGGCGAAGCCGTCGATCGCCGAACCGTCGAAGCCCACCCCCTCGACGAAGGCCTGAGCCAGCTCGGCCGACGGGAACGCCAGCGACTTCAATGCCCCCAGCACGTCCACGAACCACAGACGGATGAAGTGGATACCGCGCTCTTCCACCGTCCGTAGAACGAACGCAATCCTCGCCTCTGCCTCCGACGCCATGGCTTACCTCCTTGGCTCGTCGCCTGGTGGCAGCGCCGAACGGTGATGTGAGGCTACCGGCGGTGTGTTACGGCCACGTTCCAGGCGTGTTACGGAACGACAACGCGAAAAAGCGTAGCGGGTGCCGGACTAAGCACAACGGATCATCCAAGACAGTCCGCCAGGGCCATTCCAACGGGACCCTCGGGGCCGGTACGGTGGTGCCGTGGGAACGAAGGTGGGGCTGGTTCTGGTCCTGCTGTCCGCCGCGGTCCTGCTCGGCAGCTCGCTGGTGCAGGCGCCGGCCAGGGTCTTGACCACCGCAGCCCAGGTCAGCGTCAACGCTTCGTCGTTCGACTACCCCCAGGACGTGGCGATCTCCGCCGCCCAGTACGTCAAGGGGCAACCGGGGACCGTGGTGCTGACCGTGTACGGGATGCCTGACGCCGCCGGGTCCGCCCGGATCTATGCCCAGCTGACGGACCAGACCGCCAGCCCGGTCAACTTCGCTGGCGGTGCCACCGTCCTCGTCGCCATTACCAGGGACGGTCAGCGATGGGACCAGCTGTCCCTGACCAGGCCGGTGGTCACCCGGCTTGCCCCCGGCCAGCAGGCGACCTTGCAGACCACGATCACGCTCGGGGGCGCCGGCCACTACGACCTGAGCGCAGCGCTCGGGTCCCCGGACCAGCCGTAACCCCCCGCCGGGTGTCATCGCCACCCGGCACCGGCAGCCGCACGGGGCACGCCAGGGGGCGCCGGGCGCCCGTTTCGGATTACGATTCCGCGATCGTGTTTGCGGCCAGCGGATCCTCGGTGAACCCCCTCGGCCCGCTGGGGGCGGCGATCGTCGCCGGGGCGCTGGTGGTCCTGGTCGCCTACGCCATCGGGGCGATGGAGCGCCGCCACTGGGGCGGCCGGCCGCCGACGGCCCAGGAGTACCTCCACGGCAGCCGCAGGATGGGCCGGGTGCAGTACTCGACCGCCCAGTGGAGCCAGCGGGTCCTGATCTACATCGGCGTCGCCCTGGCCCTCGGGGTCGTCATCTTCGTCTACGCCCAGGTGGCTGCCTGAGCCCGAGCCCCCGGGCGCCCCGACCGGGCGAGGTTTGAAGCCTGACCCACACTCTGTGTAGCTGCGGCTGCAAACCTCGCGGGTGGCCTCCGGAACTTCGGGCCGGGGACCGTCGTTGGGCTAGTGAGAAGCCTCCTCGCGGCCGCCCGTTCCTTCCGCAAACCGCCCACCCCGGGCGGCCGCGAGAGGCCCTCCCACACTAGATACGGTCCCGCACCCAGTCGATCAGATGCCTGGCCCGCGACGTCAGCGAGCGGCCGATCGGTCCCTGGGGCAGCGCGTTGGCAATCGACTGGAACTCGTCCGAGGGTGACGCCCCGACCAGGGTGTCGGTGTTCTCTCCCGCCTGCCAGGCTGCACCCCGGGGGAAGGTCTCCCAGATGTAGCCGCTCTCGCGGGCCAGCCCGATCCTGCGTGCCCCGGCGGGGATCGAGGAGCGGCTGAGCGCTCCCGGTTGCTGGAACAGGCTCACCACCTCCAGGCCGTCGGAGTAGACCAGTTGGTCGACCCGGGTCCGGCCGGCCGCGAACGTGGCGCCGGCCCGCAGCCGGTAGCCACCGGGCAGCCCCACCGGGAGCCCCACCCGGTGGGCGAAGCTTGTGACCTGGGCCTGCCGGTAGAAGTGCTGGGTGGGGGCGGGCGTTTTGATCGGCGGGCTGAGGTCGGCCGCCGGCGGGGTGAACGGCTCCTGGACCGAGGTGAACGTGATCGAGCGCTCTAGCTGGCCCCGGTCGTCGAAGCTCTGCCGCTGCAAGACCAGGCCGGTCGCTGCGTCGACGGTCCACCGCTCGATCAGCCGCAGGTCGCTTGAGCGCTCGATGCGCAGCACCCAGGCGGAGCGCTGGAGCATCTGGACCGTTCCTTCCAGCACCACCGCGTACTTCTGGAGCAGCTGGGCCACGTCCCCGGCGGGCTCGATGGTGACCGAGAGCTCCGCCTCGCTGACCACCGCCGACCCGCCGTTCAGGCCCATCGAGGACCGGCGGCTCCCATCCTGGACAACCACCCAGCCGGGGGCCCCCTGGGCCGGCTCGGACTCGATCACCATCTGGTTCCCGCCCCGGGCGACCTTCACCGTGCCGACCGCGACGCCGTGCTGGCCCCGGACGCTCACCTGCTGGGTGCCTTCGTAGTCGACGGTTCGGGCGCCGGTGACGGCCAGCTGGAGCACGGCCCGGGTATCCGGGGACAGGGTGGCCGTGGGGCTCGGTGCGGCGCTGGGGGCCGGGCTGGGGCTGGGCGACCAAGGCAGCCCGAGCGTCAGCGCGAGCACGCCGGCGACCACCGCCGGGATCACGGGTTGGGCGCCTCGACAACGAAGCTGGACTGGTCGGCGGTCGGCTCGTTGATCAGGGCCAGATGCTGGCGCACCTCCTGCCGGAACGAGACCGGCGCCGGGGCTGGCGGCACCAGCAACAAGCCGGTGCCGGCGATCGCGGCGGCCGCGGCGGCAATCCCCGCCCGACGCCGCCCGGCATGCCGGCTGCGGTAGGAGAGCCGGGGCGGCGGGAGGTCACCACGCGCCAGGCGCCGGGTGACCTCGGGCAGCCAGCCGGTTTGGGGCTCGGTCTCGCCCAGCCCACCGACTGCGTGCTTGGCCCGGCGCAGCGTGTCGAGCTCGCGGGAACACCGCGCGCAGGCGGCCAGGTGCCGCTCGACGGCCGCTGCCCGGCGGGCCGCCAGTGCTCCGTCGAGGTACGAGCTGAGCGCTTTTTCTGGATGGTTCATGCGACCGGGGAGGCGGTTACTCCTCGGCGGGCTCGACATACGGCGCCAGGGCGTCCCGCAGCATCGCCCGGCCACGGTGGATGCGCGACCGGACGGTGCCGATCCGCCACCCCATCGTGGAACCGATCTCCTCGTAGCTCATCTGGTACAGGTCGCACAGGATCACCGCAACCCGGAACTGGTAGGGCAGCCCGGCGAGTGCCTTGTCCACGACCGCCCGCAGCTCTCCGTTGAGCGCCGAGTCCTCCGGGGAATCGGGTGAGGGTTGGTCCAGGCCCGCCAGCGGCTCGGCTGGATGCCGCGCCCGGTGCCGCATCCGGTCGTAGAACAGGTTGGTCGTGATGCGCAGCAGCCACCCCTCCAGCGACCCCGGTCGGTAGCGCTCCAGCGCCGTGCGCACCCGGATCAGCACGTCCTGCGACAGGTCCTCGGCATCCGCGGTGCTGCCGGTCAGCCGGTAGGCCAGTGCGTAGACGAACCGCCCGTGCTCGGCGGCGACCTCTTCCCATGTCGGTACCCGCTCCGCGGTGTGAAGGTGACCACCCTGAACGTGTGAACTCATGGGAAACGCCGGCCCTGTGAGTCTGGTTCCCGGGGCGTGTCCGGTTCCCGGGTCACGGCCGCACCTTCCGCCGGGGCCACTTGCGGACGGCGCCGGTGCCGGGGTCCCCGGCCGCGGCGGCCTGCTCGACCGCCTTCGCCCCGGCCCCCTCCGGCCTGCCCCGGGGGGCGGGCACCGCCAGGTCGGGATGGCGCAGGAACGCCCGCACGTTCGGCGGGGCGAACTCGACCAGGATCGCGTGCAGCGTCCCGGCCACCGGGATCGCCAGCAGCGCCCCGGTGATGCCCATCAGCTCGGAGCCGGCGAGCACCGCCACCAGCACCAGCAGGGCGTTGAGCTGGACCGCCCGCCCCACCGCCAGCGGGTACAGGGCGTGGTTCTTGACCTGCTGGTAGGCGAACATCACCACCACGACGACAACGCCAGCCACCAGCGAGTGGGCGAAGGCGAACAGGCCGGCGGACACGATCGCCACCAGGCCCCCGATGATCGGCAGGATGTCCACCAGCCCGGCCCACACCGCCAGCGAGGTGACGAACGGGACCCCGGTCCCCTTCAGGACCGCGGCGGTGACGATGCCGTTCAGGAATCCCAGCCCGACGACCCCGAGCGTGTAGCGGCTGACCACGCTGGAGGCGGTGGCGCCGACCAGCCGGACCTGCTCCCGTCTGGTGGTGGGGACGCCGGCCAGGAATGCCGACACGAAGGTGGGCCCCTCGACCAGCATGAAGATCGCCAGGATCAGCACCGTCGCCACGGAAACCACCGTCGACGCCGCCTGGCGCAGCACGCCGACGATGCGCGAGGGCAGCTTCGAGAGCGTCCGGGAGATCCCCGGCGCCGCCTTGGTCAGCTCCTTGTCCAGGTGGAACTTGCGGGCGAGGGCGGACAGCGGGCCCTTGTGCTGCCCGGCCTGCTGAAGGTACTGCGGGGCGTGCTTGGCGAAGTTGACGCCCTGGCTGCTGATCGGGGCTGCCACCGCGGCGATCAGCCCGGCGAACAGGAAGAAGAAGATGATCACCACACCCAGGATCGCCGGCCCCCGGTGCATCCCGAACTTCTCCAGCCGCCGCACGGCCGGATCGAGCACCAGCGCCAGGAACGCCGCCACCACGAGGTGGAAGATCAGCGCCCGCCACAGGTAGACCAGAGCGATCCCGGCCGCGCTGGCGACCGTCAGCCAGATGGAAGCCAGGATGACGTTGTACGGAACCCTCCGCGGCTCGCCCTCGCTCACCTTCTGCAGCTGGCACGCTCATCGGGGTTGTCGCCCCCCTCCCGGGATTGTTCCGGGGGCCGCTCCACCGCGGCCAGCTTACCTGCGCCGGCTGGGAGCGACCTGGAACACACCGGGCAGGCCGCCCGGTATTCCAGCGGGAACACCTGGACCCGCAACCGTCGCCCGCACTGGGCGCAGAACCGCGGCGGGTCGAAGGCACACCGCCGGTGGTCGCCGGCAGCGGGCTCGCCGCAGGAGGGGCAGCTGGCGGCGGTCACGGCGCAAGCCTGGCCACCGGCATCCCCAGGTCAGCGAGCATGCGCAGGTCGTCGGCTACCGAGCGGCCGAGGGTCGTCAGGTAGTTGCCGACAATGAGGGCGTTGGCGCCGGCGAGCATCCCCAGCGCCTGCAGGTCGCGAAGGATCAGCTCCCGGCCCCCGGCCGGGCGGAGCACCGCCGCCGGCATCACCAGGCGGAACAGCGCGATCATCCGCACCGCTTCCAGCGCGGGCAGCAGCCCCGCACCTCCCAGCGGCGTCCCGGGGCGGGGGTTGAGGAAGTTGATCGGCACCTCCCGGGGGCCGAGCTCGGCCAGCTCGAAGGCCAGCTCGATGCGCTGGCGCATCGATTCGCCCATGCCCATGATCCCGCCGGAGCACAGCTCCATCCCCGCCTCCCGTACCATCCGGCAGGTCTGGTGGCGCTCCTCCCAGCTGTGGGTCGAGACGATCTGCGGGAAGAACGACCGGGCCGCCTCCAGGTTGTGGTTGTAGCGGTGGACGCCTGCTGCGGCAAGGGCTCCCGCCTGGTCCGGGGTGAGGATCCCCAGCGAGCAGGCCACCCGCAGGCGGGTCGCCTCGTGAAGCGCCTCGACCGCCTCCAGCGTCTGGCGCATGATCTTGTCGTCCGGCCCGCGGACCGCCAGCACGATGCAGAATTCGGTGGCGCCGAGCTGCTCGCTGCGCCGGGCGGCGTCGATCAGGGCGACGACGTCGAGGAACGGCTCCGGCCGTACCGGCGACGGCCAGTGCCGGGACTGCGAGCAGAAGGCGCAGTCCTCGGCGCAGCCGCCGGTCTTCGCCGAGATGATCGACTCCAGCTCGACACCGGGCCCGGCGCGGGCCAGCCGCACCCGGTGGGCGGCGGCAATCAGTGCGGGCAGCTCCTCGGTTGGCAGCTCGGCCAAGGCGAGGGCCTCGTCGAAGGTCAGCGGCTCACCGCCGCCGGCGAGGCGGGATTCGATGTCAGGCAGGTTCACGGGCAAGCTCCAGGCGGCTCAAGAAGCGTCGGCGGTCGAAAGTCCCCCCGAGCACCGGCGCCAGCCACTCGGTCGGGCGGAAGGCGGGCGGAAGGTGGAGCTGGTCGACGTCGACCGGCAGCTGCGGGACGACGCCGACGAGGTCGAGCCGGCACAGCCGTTCCAGCTCGGCCGGGTTGGTCGCCTCGGCCAGCTCCGGGTCGGCGGGGAAGCCACACAGCACGAGGCCGAGCAGCTCGAGGGAGCGGCTGCGGGCGACCTCGACGGTCAGCGCCGTGTGATTGAGCGTGCCCAGCCCGGGGGCCGTGACGATCACGACCGGCAGATCCAGCTCGGTGGCCAGCCCGGCCATCGACGTCGAGTCGTTGAACGGGACCAGGAGCCCGCCGGCCCCCTCGACGACGACCACGTCGCACGAGCGGCGCAGCCGGGCGAAGGCGCGGGCGACCTCCGCCGTCTCCAGGGTCTGGCCCTCCAGCCGGGCGGCCACGGCAGGGGCCAGCGGCGCGGCGAGCACGTACGGCCCGAGGCACCGTTGCGCCGGCAGCCCGGCAGCGGCCCGCACGAAGGCCAGGTCGTCGGCGCCCCCGGTCTGGGCCGGCTTCATCGCCCCGACCCGGAGCGACCCGCCGAGGGCGGCGGCGATCGCCGCGGTGACCACGGTCTTACCGACGCCGGTGCCCGTCCCGGTGACGAAGACGCCGCCGCTGCTCAGGACGGGCCCCGGGGAGCGCCGGGCTGGTTGCGACCGGGTCCGGTGCGGCCGGGCCCGGTCGAAGGCGGTCAGTGCCGCGTTCAGCTGCTCGTCGGTATGGGCGGCGGTGACCGTGACCCGTAGCCGGGCGGTCCCCGGCGGGACCGAGGGCGGCCGGATCGCCGGGACGAACACCCCGAGGTCTGCCAGCCGCGCCGACAGGGCCATCGCGTCGCTGGCGCCGCCGACGATCACCGGGATCACCGCCGCGGCAGGTTCCTTGACCGCATAGCCGAGCGCCGACAGCGACGCCGCCAGGCTGGCCGCCGCCGCG
>DAIQBQ010000116.1:0-8956 GCA_036781065.1 Actinomycetota bacterium | reverse complement strand
AGCGGGCGGCCGCCGAGGCCCGGGTCGCCCAGGACGCCGCCCCCGACGCCTGGCGGCGGATCGGGCTGCGGGTCCAGCCGACCTTCGGGCTCCCGAAGTGGGCCTGGCTGCTGCGCCACACCGGGCCCCCGGCCACGACGCTGCGGCTGGGCCATGCCCCGGACGTCGTCGTCTCCCAGCTGATCGGCGAGCCGGCTCCCACCGACTGGAGCCACGCCCTGAAGAGCGGCTACGACCCGCAGCGCCAGGGGTGGGTCGAGGAGGCGATGGAGGCACTGAGCGTCCCGGTCGGCGCGCGGCCGGCGGTGCGGCGCCCGACCGAGCTGGCCGGGACGCTCCACCCGGTGGCGGCCAGGGCAACGGGGCTCCCGTCCGGGTGCCCGGTACGGCTGGGCATGACCGACAGCTGCGCGGCGCAGATCGCCGCCGGCGCCGCCGCCCCGGGCCACGCCGCCTCGGTGCTGGGCACGACGCTGGTGCTGAAAACAGCGAGCCAGGCGCCGGTCGCCGACCCTTCCGGCGCCGTCTACAGCCATCGCCACCCCGACGGCTGGTGGTTGCCGGGCGGCGCCTCCAACGTCGGGGGCGGGGCGCTGAGAGCTGCCTTTCCGGGCCGGGACCTCGCCCGGCTGGACACCGAGGCTGCCGGTCACGGCCCGGCGAGAGCCGTCACCTACCCGCTGGTCGGGAGCGGGGAGCGGTTCCCGTTCGCCGAACCCGCCGCCGAGGGGTTCTGGCTCGGCGAGCCGGCGGACGAGGTCGAGCGCTACCGGGCGCTCCTGGAGGGGGTCGCCTTCGTCGAACGGCTCGGCTACGCGCGCCTCGCCGCCTTGGGCGCCGGATGGCCGGCGCTGATCGCCTCCTCCGGCGGAGGCAGCGCCAGCCGGGAGTGGAACCGGATCCGGGCCGCCACGCTCGGGGTCCCGCTGGTCGAGGTCCCCGGCGCAAGCACTGCCCGCGGAGCCTGCATCCTGGCCGCCGCCGGCAGCTTGCACCGGGACCTCGCCGCAGCCACCGCTGCCATGGCCGCCAGAGGACCGGAGGTCGCCCCCGAGGAGGAGGATGGGCCGGCCCTGCGGGCGAGCTACGAACGGGTCCTCGTCGCGCTACGGGATCGCGGCTGGATCAAACCTCAGGCAGCCGGGGGCTAGGCTTAGGGGCCCACCGCTCCACCCGCGGAATTGTGGAGTTCTTTCCGGTTCCGGCTTTTTGGTCAAAACTCCACAATCTGGTCTTAGTGCACGTACAGCGTCGCCGTCTGGCCCGGCTGCACGGACACCCCGACCACCGGGTCCTGCACCAGCACCGGACCAGTGCAGCCGGAGCCCCCTGAGGTGTTCTGGACCGTCACCTTGAGCCCGGCGGCCTGGAGCTGGGCCTGGGCGGCGGCGCATTGCTGGCCCATGACGTTGGGCATGGCAAACGGCGGCGCCCCCTGGCTGACGGTCAGGGTGACCTGGGAGTTGATCGGCACCTTCGAACCGGAGGCCGGGCTCTCTCCCATCACCATCCCGGTCGCCGTGCTGGTGCTGTAGGCCGGCTGCTGGGTAGGGGTCAGGTGGACGGCCTGGAGCGCCGACGCCGCCTGGGCGTAGGTTGTCGTTGTCCCGGTAACCACAGGGACAGCAACCAGCTGGGGACCCTGGCTGACGGTCAGGCTGATCGCCGTCCCTGGCGCAGCCTGGTTCGGCGGCCCCGGGAGCTGGGAGATCACGGTCCCGGTCGGCGCCCCGTTGTACACGTAGTTGACCCCGAACCCGAACCCAGCGGTCTTGAGCGACTGCTCCGCCGCCCCGAGCTGCTGCTGGGTGACCGCCGGGATCGTCACCAGGTCCGGGCCCTTGCTCACCGTCAGGACAACCCTGCCGCCGCGCAGACCGAACGCCCCGAGCGAGATCACCGACGAGCGGGCGCCGATCACGGTCCCGGCCGGCTTGTTGTTCCACGCCTGGTGCACCGTCCCGTGCAGGCCGGCACCGTGCAGCTTGGTCAGCGCCTCGGCCTGGGAGAGGCCGTTCACCTTCGGCAGCGGGCGCACGAACACGGCGGCGGCCGCTACAAGGAGCACGAGCACGCCGGCAACGACCCATGGCCACCTGCGGCGGTGCGCCTCAGGCACGGCGACGATGGTGTTGTTGACGCCGGGCGGGCCATCGGCTGCAACCACCGAGGTCAGCTCGGCGGAGAGCTCCTTGAGCGGCGGGGCGGCGTCGACCCTGGCCGCGGCGTCCATCAGATCGGCCCGCATCCCGGCCGCGGTGGCATAGCGCGCGGCCGGGTCCCGCCGGGTCGCCCTGCTCACGACCCCGTCGAACGGCGCTGCCTCCAGCACCTCGATCGAGGGCGGGGGGACGTCGGCGTTGACGTGCCGGTCGAGGACGTAGGCGGCGTTGCCCTCGAACGGCGGGGCGCCGCAGAGCAACTCATAAAGGACGCAGCCGGTGGCGTACAGGTCGGCGCGGCCGTCAACGGTCTCACCCCGGATCTGCTCGGGGGCGACGTAGGATGCGGTGCCGACCATGTTGGCCGAGGTGTGGGCGCCCTCGGCGAGGGTGGCGATCCCGAAGTCGGTCACCTTCACCTCGCCGGAGAGCGTGACCAGGATGTTCTCCGGCTTGACGTCCCGGTGGACCAGGCCCGAGGCGTGCGCCGCCTCAAGGCCGGCCAGCACCTGGTCGATCACCGCCGCCGCCTGCGCCGGGGCCAGCCGCTCGTGGGCGGCGAGCATGTCGCGCAGGGTCCGTCCCCGGACGTACTCCATCACCATGAAGTACGACCCGGCGTCCGAGCCCCAGTCGTAGATCTGGACGACGCTGGCGTGGGAGACCCGGGCGGCCGCCTGAGCCTCAGCCCGGAACCGCTCGACGAACCCGGCCTTGGCCGCCAGTGACGGCGGGAGGACCTTGACCGCCACCGTCCGGTCGAGCGTCTCGTCCCGCGCCCGGTAGACCTCGCCCATGCCGCCGGAGCCGATACGAGCCACGACGCGGTACCGCTCGGCGATCAGCTGCGGCGCCTCGGTCGCGTTCATCGCCCCCCCACCGTAGGCATCACGGCGTCGGAGCCGTCTCCAGCTTGCGCTGGAGGGCGGTGAAGGCCGCCTGCAGCGCCTGGAGCTGCTGGTTGACGGTCGTGAGCGTCGACGAGAGCCCGCTCACCTGGGATGCCTGGTTGGCTTGTGCGTTCTGAGCGGACTTCAGGCCGCTCTGCAGCGTCGACACCGAGCTCTGCAGCGAGGCGACCGACGACTTCATGGTCTCCAGCTGGCTCGACAGTGACCCAACCTGGCCGTTCAGCGTCCCGATCTGGCCGGAGAGCCCCTCGCTGGTGGCAGTCACCGACTGGGCCAGCGCGTTGAGCTGCTGGCTCAGCTGGTTGATACCGGCGGTGTCCGGGACCAGGGTCGGTTGGACAACCGTATTGGTCTTCACGATCGCCGGGCGCGACGTCCCGACCGAGACCCCCTGCCAGGCGATAGCGACCAGCGCCGCGCCCAGTACCGGAGCGGCGAGCACCAGAAGGGCCTTCATCGTTGGTTTCATACGGTCCCCTCCGGGAGACGGTACCCCGCCGGACTGGGAAAAGCTCGGTAATTCATGTGGCGAAATGCTGCTCCAGGGCCAGGACGTCGGCCACGTAGCGTTTGGTGTCTTTGTACATTCCCCGGGCCATGACCGAGGTCAAACCCTGGTAGTAGCCGGCGACCGCCAGGGCGACGTTCCCCCCGGCCTGCTTGATCAGGTAGGCGAGGAAGGCGACGCCGGCCTGGACGTTGTCGCTGAGCTTGGCCGGGTCGACCGGCTGCCCGATCAGATACATCCCAACGAACACCGCCGTCCCGGGCAGCAGCTGCATCACCCCGACCGCGTTGACGTCGCTGACGACCCGCTCCTGCCAGCCGGACTCCTGCCAGGCGAGGCCCTCCACCAGGGCGGGGTCGACCCCGTAGACCTGGGCGTAGTGGACGAGCAGGGCGGAGACGCTCCCCGGTGGCGGCGGGACCGGGATCGTGAGCGACTCGCCGGCCGCCAGCAGGTTCGGGTTCCTCAGTTGGTTGATCGTGACCAGGGTCTGCATACTGACGCCGTAGCTGGCGGCGATGCCGCTGAGCGTCTCGCCTGGGGAGACGACGTGCTGGGTCGTCGTGGGCGGTGGCGGCGGCGTGCCTTCGGGGACGGGCGGAGCCGGGCTGGAGGACGAGGAGATCCGCAGGACGGTACCGATCGCGATGACGTTGGGGTTGGCGATCGAGTTCAGCGCCACCAGCGACTGGATGCTGACCCCGTACTGGGCGGCGATCCCGGTGAGGTTCTCCCCCGGCGACACCAGGTGGGTGACAAGGACCGGCGCTGCCGGGCGCGCTCCGGGCGCGCCGGGGATGTCCAGCGAGAGGCCGATCGGGATCAGGTTGGGGTCGCTCAGGTGGTTCGCCGTGGCGATCGCCTGGGGCGTGGTGGCGTAGCGGGCGGCGATGGTCCACAGGCTCTCGCCGGCGATCACCGTGTGGCTGACGTCGCCCAACCCGGCCAGCGCAAGCGCGCCGATCACGGCAAGCACGCCGGCATTTCTCAGCCCCCGACCGGCCGGCCGTCCGACCCCTCGGCAGGCGTCCCGTCGCGGCGGGGAGGCACGACCTTCCGTCACCAGGTAAGCCTCCCGTCAAAGGGAGGCAAGATTAGCAGCAGTTGACAGAACCGGTCAACCGAAACTGTTGTTAACAGCCGTCACGGAGCCAACAGCTGCCAGGCGGGCTACCCGCCCTCCCTGACCTCGGCGATGCCGTTCTTCAGCACGGCCGACCCGCGGGTGTTCAGCGTCTCGAACTCGTAGGTGACCACGCCGCCGGAGGCACCCCCGGGCGCCAACCAGACCCGGGTCGTCAGCGTCTCGCCCGGGAAAACGGGCTTCGAGAAGCGCACCTTGAGCCGCTGGAGGCGGGCCGGGTCGCCAGCGCAGGCCTCGTCGAGGATGACCTTCCCGGCGAAGGCCATTGTCGCCATCCCGTGCAGGATGATCCCCGGGAGCCCGGCGGCATTGCGGGCAAACTCCGGGTCGGTGTGGATCGGGTTGTGGTCGCCGGAGGCCTCGGCGTAGCGGTAGGTCTGGTCCTCGTCGACCTTCTGCACCGCGCTGAACGCCAGCTCCGGCTGCGGAGCGGCTTCGCCCGCGCCCGCGGCCCTCGAGCGGCTCCCGCTCCCGCGGACGAACATCATGCTGCGCAGCTCTGCCGCCAGCACGCCGTCCTGGTTGGTCAGCGAGGTGTAGACGGTGAACGTCTCGCCGGTCTCCTTGATGTCGACGGCTTCCAGCGAACCGGCGACGGCCAACTGGTCGCCCGGGCGGATCGGGACGTGGAGCCGGTGGTCCTCCTCGCCGTGGACCAGGCGGGCAAGGTTGACCCCGAGCTCGGGGTCGAACAGCGCGGCGGCCAGGATCGATGCCCCGGGCACGACCGGGAAGGCCGGGGGAGCGACCGGGTCGGCCCCGGTGAACACCGGGTTGTCCTCGTTCGTGGCCGCCGCGTAGGCGCGGATCGCCTCCGCGGTCACCAGGTAGGTCGACGACGGGTAGGTCCTGCCTACTGCTCCGGTGTTGATCGCCAAACGATCGCCTCCTTCACTCGCACAAACGGGCACTCGCACAAACGGGCACTCGCACAAACGGGCGTCGGGTCAGTCCAGCCGCCCGAGGATATGACGCCCGATGATCACCCGCTGGATCTGGCCGGTGCCTTCGAAGATGTCGTAGACCTTGATGTCGCGGAACCACTTCTCGACCAGGTGCTCGGTCGAGTAGCCCTCCGGCCCCATGACCTCGATCGCCGAGACACATGCCCGCAGCGCCGCCCGGGGGGCAAACGCCTTGGCCATCGACGCCTCCTTGGAGTTGGCGATGCGGCGGTCGGCCATCCAGGCGGCCCGCCGGCACAACGCCCGGGCGGCGGCAAGCTCCCGCTCGACCGTGCCGAGCCGCGCCGCAACCTGCGGGCGGCGCCGGGAGTGGGCCGGGATCTCGGTGCGGGACCACTCGGCGACGTACTCGTACGCCGCCCGGCCGATCCCGAGCGCCATGGCGGCGACCGCGGGCCGGGAGGCATCGAAGGCCCGCATCGTGCCCTTGAAGCCCGAGGGGCCGTCCAGGCTCTCGCCCACCAGGTGGTCGAGCGGCAGCCGGCACTCCTCGAAGACCAGCTCTGCGGTCTCCGACGCGGTCAGGCCGAGCTTGCGCTCGATGCGGCCCACCCGCATGCCCGGAGTCCCCTTCAGTACGACGAAGAGCCGCTGCCCGGCGTGGCCGGCGGCCAGGTCGACCGTGGCGTTGACCACGAGCACGTCGGCGCGTGCGCCGTTGGTGCAAAAGATCTTGGTGCCCCGGAGGACCCACTCACCGCCGTCACGGGTGGCGCTGGTCCGAACGTTGGACACATCGGATCCGGCCTGGGCCTCGGTGACCGCCAGCGCGCCGAACCTGAAGACGGGCCCGTCGAACACGTCGTGGAGGAAGCGCTGGCGCTGGGCCGGGGTCCCGGCGGCGGTGATCGACGGGCCGGCGAGGCCTGGGCCCGGGATGTTGAGGATCATGGCGGCGTCGCCCCAGGCCAGCTCCTCGGCAGCGATCACCGAGATCAGGCCTTCGGAGTGCTCGCCTGCGTCACCGACGATGTGCGCCTGCTCGCCGCCCAGCTCGCCGAGCCGGGTGATCACCTCCGGCTCGACGGTGCCCGCCCGGTCGGCCGCTCGCGCCCGGGGGCGCAGCTCGGTCGCGGCGAAGCCGTGCAGGAACTCGCGAAGCGCCTCCAGCCGGGGGCCGAGGCCGAAGTCGATCATGGCCTGCCCCCGGCGGCGGGCACCGACCCGAGGAAAAGGTCGCAGAGCAGCCACGGGGCGTCCAGGGTGGCCAGCGTCATCGCATCCCGGTACCACAACTCAACCGGGTGGTCCCGCATGTAGCCGTGGCCGCCGAGTACCTGCACGGCGTCGTCGGAGGCCCCGGCGGCGGCGGTCACCGCCTGGCCGCAGGCTGCCGTCACCAGCCGGGAGGCATCGCCGGTAGCTGTCCCGGCGTCCAGGGCGGCGGCGGCCTCCCACACCAGCAGGCGGGCGGCGTCAACCCCGATCGCCCGCTCGGCGATCATGAACGACACCCCCTGGAAGGCGCCGATCGGGCGCCCGAAGGCGGTGCGCTCGCGGGCGTAGCCGCTGGCGTACTCGACCGCCGCCCGGGCCAGGCCGACGCTTATCGACGCGGTGAGCAGCTTGGCCGCCAGCAGTGCCCGCAGCGCCTCCTCCGGTGACCCGCCCAGACATGACCGGGCGGTGTCGACCTCAACACCGTCCAGCCGGAGGCGCCAGGTGGCGGCCGAGCGCAGGCCGAGCTTCTCTTCGTGCGTCGACGCACCGGCCGGCAGCGCCCCCGCAGGGACTGCCCAAACGGAGGGTCCGCCCGGCCCCCCGGCCACAACCAGCACCGACGATGCCCGGTCGAACCCGGCCACCGCGTACTTCGTCCCGGTGAGCGCCGCCCGGTCCCCGGCTTCGGCGACGTCGGTGGACAGCGCGAACAGATCGGCTCCCTCCCGCTCGGCCAGGGCAACGGCGCACCGGCCGGCGGCGACCCCAGGCAGCAGCGCCGCACGCTGGTCAGCTGCTCCGGCCTGGCCGATCAGCCAGGCCGCCGCGGTCGACGACAGGACGTCGTAGGCGACACCGGGGTCGCCCCAGGCCAGCTCCTCGGCGAGGAGGACGCCGGTCACCACGTCCAGCGAACCCTGGCCACCGAACTCCTCCGGCACCCCGGCCACCCCCAGGTCGGCCAGGGCGGAGCGGATCTTGCCCGAGACCCCGCCGGCCTGCTCGCAGGCCCGGGCCGCCGGCCGGATCTGCCGCTGGGCGACGCGGCGCAGCTCCTCGGTCAGCGCCGCCTGCTCGTCGGTGAGGGTCAGGTCCATGGTTGTCGATCTTTTGGGTCTCGATCTTTTGGATTGAGGATGGCGCATCCCGGCATCCTGCGTCCAAAGAATGGGCTCTTCGCGGTCCGGAGGGGTGCCGGCCAGGCGTTTGGCCGCGCGGCAACAAGCCAGCGGGGCTGAGATCCGGCCGAGTGAGCAGAGACGGGCGTGATCACACCCCTGGCTGCTCACTCACCGGGAAAGCCAAGGACGAGAGGCCCGGCGGCACGGATGGCTACCTACCTGGAACGGCGAACAGCAGAGAAGGCGGTCAGACCTCCCGGCGGCTAAAGCTCCAGGTCGCCAGGGCGAAGATGGCAAAACCCCAGAAAACGGCGTAGCCGACGTAGGCCCAGGCCGGCGGCGCCGAGGCGAAGAACGGGTTCGCTGCCACCTGGGTGCGATCCCCGCCGCCGAGGAAGCCGGCGATGACCGACACCGGCTCCAGGTTGAAGATTGCCCCTCGCCACAGGCCGTCGGTCGGGACGATCAGCCGGGTGACGCTGCCCACGACCGAGACGCTGTGGATGTGCAGCACCGACCCCAGCGCCACCGCGATGCCGCCCATCCAGGCGAGCATGAACCCACCGAGGGCGATCACCCCCCCGGCGACGGGCGACAGCCGGGTCGAGATCAGCGTCGTCAGGGTCAGCGTGATCAGTGCCTCACCGGCCAGGAAGGCGATGAAACTCAAGGGGTGCGGGGGCCCGTAGCCGGTGGCGAGGTGCACCGCCACGAACGCCAGGGCACTGGCGACTGCGGTGTACCCGATCGCCACCGCCGCCAGCCCCAGCCACTTCCCGGCCAGCAGCTCGACGCGGCGGACCGGCCGGGTCAGCACCGCCAGTGCGACCCCGGACTCCAGCTCGCCGGCGATCGTCGGGGCGGCCATGAACACGGTGCTGATCGCCAGCACGAAGCTGAAGGCGAACATCACCAGGATCAGCAGCTGGGAGGTGACCGCCTTCTCCGCGCTGGGACCGAGCCGGCGGCCGCCGTTGGCGGCGA
>DAIQBQ010000115.1:0-8964 GCA_036781065.1 Actinomycetota bacterium | reverse complement strand
GCGGCGACCTGGTGCTGACTTTCGCCGGCTCCACCGACGAGGTGACCGTCGTCGTCGACGCCTCGTTCGGTCACCGCATCGATCCCTCGGAGGTAGCCGCCTTCGAGGAGGCGGAGGCGGCGGGCGAGGTCGTCTCGCCGCCGGCGGGGGCCATCGGGCGGGGCGACGCATTCCTGCTGCGGATCGCCGAGAACCCCCGCGACGAGCTGGCCTGGTTCCGTATCCTGCACTACCTCGACGGCGTGGGCCCGGCGACCGCCCGGCGGATCACCGCGGTCCTGGTTGGCGCCCCGGGCCCGCTGGTGGCGCTGACGTCGCTTGCCGCCCCGGAGGAGGTCCTGGGGGCGGACGCGGCCGAGCTGGCGGCTGCGGTCCGGGATGCCGGGCAGCTCGGCGCTGACCGGGCCGGGCCGGCGGTCGAGCGGGTGCGGGCCTGGCTGGAGCCCCGGCTGGAGCAGCGGTACGCCGGCGTCGAGGCGCGCATCGCCGACCTGGAGCAGCTGAACCTGGCCGCCGACCAGTCGGCCACGCTACAGCAGTTCCTGACCGACCTGACCCTCGACCCGCCGTCGAGCACCAGCGACCTCGCCGGCCCGCCGCACCTCGACGAGGACTTCGTCACCATCTCGACCATCCACTCGGCGAAGGGCTGCGAATGGGACGTCGTCCACGTGATCCACCTTGCCGACGGGAACGTGCCCTCGGACCTCGCCACCGGCGACGCCGAGGCGATCGAGGAGGAGCGGCGGCTGCTCTACGTCGCCATGACCCGGGCGAAGAACCACCTGTACGCCTACCTCCCGCTGCGCTACCACCACCGGCCCGCGCTCTCCGGCGGGTGGCACGAGGACCGCCACGACTACGCCCAGCTGACACGGTTCTTCACCGCAGCGGTGCTGGCCTGCCTGGACGAGGTGACAACGGTGGGGCCGGTGGCGGCCCCGACCCCGGTCGACCACACCGTCAACACGGCGGCCTTGGAGCGGCTGGACCGAGCGGTAGCTGCCCTCTGGGACTGACGACCACCGGACACGGCGCTTGCCGCGGTGACGTGAGCTCCTAGCCATGCTACCATACGTCGATGCTTGTAAAGACGCTTTGTTTGGTGCTGCCTTGTGTATTCGTCCTCGTCCTCGGCGCCCCCGGACTCCTCTTCTTCCTGCTCGCCGCCTCGCTCTCGCCGGTTGCGGAGCCGGGACCGGTACCGGCCGGGACCACGACCCCACCCCAGCTGCTCGCCGCCGATGAGACCGCTTCCATCGCCATCGGGTCGATCGTCACCGGGTGCGTCGTCCCGGTCTGGGTGCTGCTGGCGGTGGGCAAGGTCGAATCCGACAACACCTCGGGGCACACGATCCTGCCCGACGGCGACGTCTCGCCACCGATCATCGGCCCGGCCCTCGACGGCTCGCTCCCGGGCACCCGGGCGATCCCGGCCACCGACGGGGGGGTGCTGACCGGCGACCCGGAATGGAGCCACGCGGTCGGGCCCATGCAGATCCTGCCCTCGACCTGGCAGCGCTGGGCGCACACCGAGGGGGCCGGGCCGCCCGACCCCCAGAACGTGGACGACGCCGCGCTGACCGCGGCGGTGATCCTGTGCCAGCCGCCGGCCGACCTGTCAGACCCGGCCCAGCTGGCTCCGGCCCTCGCCGGCTATAACCACTCCGGCGCCTATGTCAGCGAGGTGCTCGCCTGGGCCGGCTACTTCGAGACCTCGGCTGCCTCGTCGATCACCGCCGACACCCAGCCGGCCAGCTCGTAGAGGTACGCCGGGTCGAGGCTGTGCGCCATCGGCGACTCCCGGTAGGTGACGTCGCCCCCCGCCGCCCGGAGCCGGTCCCGGGCCGCCTGACCGAAGCTCACCGGGATCACCGGGTCGTAGCTGCCGTGGCCGATCGCCACCCGGGGCAGCGGCTGCGACAGGTCGACCGAGAACCCCGGCACCGTCGGGATGAAGCCGCTGAGCGCCACCAGCCCGGCCGGCCGCGGCCGGTCCTCACCCAGGCCGACGGCGTAGGTCATCGCCGTGCCCTGCGAGAACCCCCCGATGATCGTCCGCCCGGTGGGAATGCCGGTCTCGGCGGCCAGGGTGTCGACCCAGTCCCCGAGCCGGTGGTAGGTCTCCAGGAACGTCGCCGGGTTGGGGAAGCCCACCGGGCCGAGCACGTACCAGTGCGCCCCGCCCGGTGGCAGCGACAGCGGCCCCCGGGCGGTCAGACCGAGCAGCCGCCGGTCCGGGTCGAGCTCGTCGAGGAGCGGGTACAGGTCGGACTCGTCGGCACCGCGGCCGTGGAGCAGGACCAGCGCGCCCTCGGCTTCCCCCCGGGCCGGCCGGGTGAGGTGGGTGAGCGAGTCGAGGCCACTCACCGGGCACCGCCCCGGACCGGGGTGGGTAGCGGGGTAAGGATGTGTTCCAGCTCGCCCCGCAGGTGCTCGAACTTCGGCGGAAGCGACAGCTGCTCGCCCAGGTGGGCGGGGTCCTCGTCGGCGCCGAAGCCGGGGCCGATCGTGGCGATCTCGAACAGCACACCGCTCGGCTCCCGGAAATAGATCGAGCGGAAGTAGAAGCGGTCGATCACCGGGGTCGGATGGCCGCCCCCCTCCACGACCCGCTTGCGCCACGCCTCGTGGTCGCCCATCGGCGAGGCCCAGGCGATGTGGTGCACGGTCCCGGCCCCGGAGACGCCCCGCCCCGGGGCCTCGTCGTAGATGTAATAGCCACCCCGCTCGCTGCCGCGGGCCTCGTAGCCGGCACCACCCGCCAGCTCCGGATTCGACGCCGGCAGGGCCGAGAAGCCCAGCGTCTGCTCCAGGAACGCCCGGCTCGACTCCGGCGTGTAGCTGTACGCCCGGACCCCGTCAAAGCCCTGCAGGGCGACCTCCGCGGGGATCTCCGGATGGTCGGCGATCAGCGGGCCGTCGGTGACATCGGCCACCCGCAGCGCCAGGCCGAGACCTTCGGGGTCGTGGAGCTCGATACGGCCCGGGGACCGGTCGTAGCGGACCTCCTCCCGGCGCAGCCGGTCGGCCCAGAACTCGAGCGCCGCTTCCGATCCGACCCGCCAGACGATGCGGTGGACCATGCCCGCCCCGGCGATCCCCCGCCCGGCACCGGGGTACTCGAAGAAGGTCAGGTCGGCGCCGGGGCTGCCCGCCTCGTCGGCGTAGAACAGGTGGTAGACAGTGGGGTCGTCCTGGTTCACGGTCTTTTTGACCAGGCGGAGTCCCATAACCCGGGTGTAGAAATCCAGGTTGCCCGGCGCATCGCCGGTGATGGCGGTGATGTGGTGGATGCCTTCCAGCTGCATGGCGTTTGACTCCTGTCTTTTTCGCAAGTGGGCGCTGCTCCTACAAGGGGTAATGCGCTGCCCCCACCGCGCTATTCCTCAGCTTCCCGCCGGGCGGAGCAGCCAGCGGTAGCCGATCCCGGGGTCGGTGGCGATGATCCGGGGCCGGCGCGGGTCCGGTTCAATCTTGCGCCGCAACTGGCTGACGAACACCCGGAGGACGTCGACGTCGCCCCGGTAGCCCGGCCCCCACACCCGGTCCAGGATCCAGTCGTGGGTCAGCAGCTTCCCGGGATGGGCGGCCATCGACTCCAGCAGCGACCACTCGGTCCTGGTCAGCCGCACCTCGACCCCGTCCCGGGTGACCCGGTGGCTGCCCAGGTCGATCGCCACCGGCCCTTCGCTGAACGACTGCGGCCCGGGCGACCCCTGGCCCGCCGAGCGCCGCAGCAGCGCCCGGACCCGGGCCATCAGCTCGTCGACGCCGAACGGCTTGGTCAGGTAGTCGTCGGCGCCGAGGTCGAGCGCCCGGACCTTGTCCGCCTCCTCCTCGCGCACCGAGAGCACCAGGATCGGCACCCCGCTCCAGCCCCGTACCTGCTGGCACACCGACAGCCCGTCGATCCCGGGCAAGTTCAGGTCGAGGATGATCAAGTCGGCTTCGGTGCTCCTGGCGGCGGCCAGGGCGGACTCGCCGTCGGGGGCGACGTCGACCAGGTAGCCGCGGGCCGTAAGTGCCCGGGTGACCGCGCGGCGGATGCTCTCCTCGTCGTCAACGACCAGGACCCGGCCCTTCTTCACGGCTCCGCCTCGGACGGCTCCGCCTCGGACGGCTCCGCCGCCTCGGGCGGCTCCGTCGCCTCGGACGGCGGCAGCTGCGGGGCGGCCGGCACTGAGAAGCGGAACGTTGCGCCACCACCCGGGGTCTCGTCGACCCAGATCTCGCCGGCCATCAGGGCCAGGAACCCCTTGCAGATCGCCAGGCCCAGCCCGGTGCCCGTCCCCGGCGGGCGCTCGGTGCCCCGGTAGAACGGGTAGAACAGCTGGCTCCGCATCGCCTCCGGCACCCCTTCGCCGTGGTCGATCACCGACACGATCACCCGGCCGTCGTCACGCCGGGCGCCGGCGGCCACCCCCAGGCCGTGCCCCCGCGCCGCCTTCGCCGCATTCTCCAGCAGGTTGGCCACGACCCGGTCGAGGAACACCGGGTCGGCCCGTACGACGGCGGCGTCCTCATCGACCGCGACGCTCAGGTCGAGTGCCGGCCACCGGCGGTGGATCCGCTCGGTGCACTCGCCCAGCACTTCCTCCAGGTCGACGTCCTGGATCCGGGCGTGCAGCGTCCCGCCCTCGATGCGGGACATGTCCAGCAGGTTGGCGACCATCGAGTCCAGCCGGTCGGTCTCACTGTTGACGCTCTCCAGGGCATCGCGCACGTCGTCCGGCGCATGGTCGGCGTCGGCGTCGAGAAGGTCGGTCACCGAGGCCTTGATCGCCGCCAGCGGGCTGCGCAGGTCGTGCGAGACCGCCGCCAGCAGTGAGCGGCGTATCTGGTCGGTCTCCCGGTACACCTCAGACTCGAGGGCGGCCTGAGCCAGCCGGTCCCGCTCGACGGCAAGGGCGAACTGGTCGGCGAAGGCCCGCAGCACCCGGCGCTCCGAGTCGGTCAAGGAAGGCCGGCTGCCGTCGAAGAGCAGCCGGCCGACCTGCTGGCCGGCGACCAGCAAGGCCACCCCGCCGGCTGGCGTGGGTCCGGTTGCCAGCGTGGCCGACGTGTAGCCGAACAGCGCCGCCACCCGGGCCAGCACCGGCGCGTAGCCGCCGGCCGCCGGGCCGGTCGCCACCAGCTGGGCGCTCAGCTCCTGGAGGCCGGCCAGTTCCGCCTCCCGGGCCTCGGCGGCCGAGGCCCGCTCCCGGGCCCGCGCCAGCGTCGCCGAAATCAGGACCGAGAAGGCCAGGAAGACGAACAGCACCACGATGTCCTGCGCCCGCCCGATGGCGAACGAGTCGTAGGGCGGCAGGAAGAAGAAGTTGAAGACGAGGAAGGCCAGCACCGAGGAGGCCATCCCGGGCCCGACGCCGCCGACCGCCGCCGCTGCGACCACGACGCCCAGGTAGCCGAACGCCTCGGTCAGCTCGGCCAGGCTCGACCGGAACGGGAGCAGCACGGCGGTGAGGATGACCGTGCCGCCGACGGCGAGGGCATAGCCGCCCCAGCGGCGCAGCGGTCGGCGGATCGCCATCCGGGCGACCAGCGGGGCCACCCGCCCCGCGCGGGCCGGGATGGTCACGGCGCGGTCCCGGTCCTGCGGCCGATCGCTTGCCATCGCGGCTCCAAGTCTGGCAGGAAGCGGCTCACCGGATGATTCCCGTAGGCCGCCAAGCTTCGGGCGACCTGCGTACCGCTGGCCGGCTCGCCGCCGGGGTGTGTGACTGAGCAACGAAGGGCGTGATCACGCCCTTGCCTGCTCACTCACCAGGGCAGGCCCCCGCGTTCCCTCCGGGCACCGCCAGCGGTTGGTCCCACGGGCGATCAGCTCCCATCACGGCTCCAAGTTGGGCACCGACGCGGTCGTCTTGATGGTTTCCATAGGTCAGCCTGCCGGTTCCTCACGGAGCGCTCATTAGGGAGCAATAGCGTGAGGGAATGGACTCCGGCGCTGCGGTGGTCATCCTGGGCCCCCAGGCAGCGGGCGACTTGGTGACCGCCGTGCGCCTGGCCGCCGCCCGGGGCCAGGAACTCGTGATCGTGTCGGTGGGCTACCCGCCGACCGAGCGCCAGCGGGCGGCCGTGGCCCGCGCCATCGACCACGCCATCCGGCTCGCGGTGCGCTGCGAGGCGGTCGTCGCGGGGTCGCCGGAAGCGCTCTCCGGCACCATCTGCCCGGGCGACACCGTGGCCCCGATGGCGGCGGGTGCGGCGTTGGAGGCGGCGCCGGTTCTCCAGTAGCGCCGGTGACGGCGCGTAGCTGCGGGCGAAGATTCTTGGCATAACAAAGCTGTTTTCCGCACGTACGCACGATGAAGTCCAGGAACAGCTCCCTGGCGATAGAGGGCGCCACGTTGGCCTCGACTGGCGACTCAACCCGATCAACTCCGCTTGACCTTGAACCTGGGTTCAAGGTCTACGATCGGGCCATGGCCTCCTACCGCATCTCCGAGTTGGCCGAGCAGGCCGGGGTCCCAGCCTCGACGTTGCGCTACTACGAGCGCATCGGCCTGCTGAACCCCGACGCCCGAGAGCCCAACGGCTACCGGCGGTACGGGGAGACCGCGGTCGATCGCCTTGCGTTCATCGCTCGGGCCAAGGGCATGGGGATGCCGCTGGACGAGGTCGGCCAGCTGGCCGACCTCTGGTTCACGGGCGAGTGCGGCCCGATCCAGGAGCGCCTCCACCGGTACCTCTCGGACCGCATCGAGGCCGTCGCCGGGCGGATCGCCGACGACACCGCGTTCCGCGATCAGCTGGAGCGGATGCTGGCCCGGCTGGACCCCGACTCCGCCTCAGGGCGGTGCGGGCCAGACTGCGGGTGCGACCTGGAGCCGCCGGGGCCTGGAGCGGCGCCGCTGCCGGTGGCGGTGGCTGCGGTGACGGCTGCGGTGGAGGTGGCCAGCGGGCCAAGGGGGCCAGGCCCAGCCGGGAATGCCGACCTGGCCGGCATCGCATCGCTCCTGCCCTCCGTGTCGGCCTGCTCGCTCAGCGAGAGCGACGCCGCCGAGCGGGTCGCCCGGTGGCAACGGGTCGCCGGGCAGGCCCAGCGCAGGGAGCGGGTCGAGGGTGGGCTTCGGCTGTGCTTCCCGACGTCGCCCGCGATTGGGGCAGACCTTGGGGAGCTGTGTGCGGCCGAGGCCGGCTGTTGCCCGGGACTGCACTTCACCCTTGAGGTGTGGCCGGCCGCTACCGTGCTGACGGTCACCGGATGCTGACGGTCACCGGATGCTGACGGTCACCGGATGCCTGGCCTGCACCGCTACATGACCTTGACCGCCACATGACCTTCAGCCGATGACCGGAGCCGGGCCAGGCCGCTCGCCCTGGTACCGGCCGTTGTTGGTCCCCGCAGCCTTGGGCGTCCCGGTCGCCGCCGCGGCCGGCCTGATCACGCTGCGCGCCCGGACCTCGACGGTCGACCTGGCGGTGCTCAGTCTCTGCGCCGTGCTGGCGGTGGCGGCAGTGGGAAGCCGGCTCGCCGCGGCGCTGGCCGCCGGGTCCGCAGCGCTGTCGTTCGACTACTTCCTCACCCACCCCTACGGCTCGCTGCTGATCCGGGGCGGCCAGGGGCAGGTGGCCGCGCTGGCGGTGCTGGTATTCGGGTTGGCCCTCGGGCAGCTGGCGGCCTCCGGGGTGGGTCAGGCGGGCCGGGTGGAGTTGCTGGCGGTCGTGCTGGTCGCCGGCCTGAGCCAGGCGCTCCCCGGGCCGGGGCGGTGGGCGGTCCGGCGGCACGGGATCGACATCGCTCTTGCGGTCCTGGTGTCTGCCACCGCCGCCGGGCTGCCCGCCGGCGCCTTCCGGGCGGCCGGGAAGGGGGCGGGACGGCTGGGGCTGGCGCTCGCCGCGACGGCGGTCACACTGCCTGCGCTGGCCTGGAGTGCCAGCCGGCTCGTTGCGGCCGGGGCGCTCCAACGAGGCCTGCTGGCGCTGGGCGTCGCCCCCGCCGAGATCGGTTCGGTGGCGACGGTGGGCATCGGGGGTGGCGACGCCGCCACGGCGGGGGTGCTGCTGATCGGCTCGACGGTAGTGACCGTTGCCCTCGGCCCTGCGATCCTCAGTGCGCTGAGCCGGGGCGGCACCCTTCATCCGCTGCCGGTACTCGGGAACCTGGTACTGGTGGTGGCCGTGCCGATGGCGGCGGGTCTGGCGGCAAGGCCGTTCACGATCCGGCCGTCGCGAGCCCACCGGGCGGCAGGGTCGGTTGCCTTCACCAGCTTGGTGATGCTGGTCGGCCTGGTAGCGTCCGAGGTCGCCCTGACCTGGGCCTACCTGCGAGTCGCCGGGGCGGTGGCGCTGCTCCTGGCCGGGTCGACCGTGCTCGGGGGGCTGCTCGGGCTGCGAGCGGGGCGGCCGGTGGCGACCGGGGTGCTGCTCACGACCTCCATGCGGGACTTCGCCGTCGCCGCCGCCGTTGCCAGCACCGCCGCCGGCCCGCAGGCGGCGGCCCCGCTCAGCCTCTACGGGGTGCTGGCCGTCGTGTGGGGGGTGGCCCTGGCCAGCTGGCGCCGCCGAAAGACCTGACCAGCACTGGCCGGCTCGCCGCCGGGGTGTGTGACTGAGCAACGAAGGGCGTGATCACGCCCTTGCCTGCTCACTCACCAGGGGCAGGCCCCCCGCCACCGGCCGTCGCCGCCAACTGGGCCGCCCGCTCCAGCAGCGTCGCCGCCTGGAGGCGGCCTGCCTCCCGGTCGGCGCCGAACATCTCGGCCAGCTCCTCGACCCGCTCCTCGCCGGCGAGCGCGGCCACCCGGGTCACGGTCCGCCCGCCCTCCACGGCCTTGCCGACCCGCAGGTGGCTGTCGCCATAGGCGGCAAGCTGGGGAAGGTGGGTGACGGCCAGCACCTGGCTGTGCCGGGCCAGCTCCCACAGCTTGCCGCCGACAACCTCGCCGAGATGAAGCGCGAGCTCGACAAGCTCGAGGCCGCAGGCGTCAAGACGGCGCCCGTCGTCGAGAAAGCCCA
>DAIQBQ010000114.1:3674-9115 GCA_036781065.1 Actinomycetota bacterium | reverse complement strand
CGGGGACCGCCCCCCCCGCCAACGCAGCCGCCGCCAGCGCCGGCCCGGCCGCAGCCCCGGCCGCCAGCCCGGCCGCAGCCCCCGCCGGCGCCAAGGCTGGCGCCGCGCCGAACCCCCAGCCCGCCCCGGCACGCCCCAGCCCGGCAGCGCAAACCCCCGTCAAGACGAAGGAGGCGGATGTGAGCCAGCGACCCGAGTCGCTTCAGGCGGTACCCCGCGTCGGCCATGCCCAGGTCAGCGACCAGACCGTGACCGTGATCGGCAACGGCGCCCGGCTCGAGGGCAACCTCATCTCGGCGGCGTCCCTGCGCATCGAGGGCACCATCACCGGCACCATCACGGCGGAGGGCGACGTGATGCTGGCCCCGGAGGCCGAGGTCTCAGCCGACATCAAGGCCAGCAACTGCACGCTGGGGGGCCGCTACAAGGGCAACGTCAACGCCACTGGCACGATCGAGCTGACCAGCACCGCCCGGGTCGAGGGGAACCTGACCTGCCGGTCGCTGATCGTGAACCAGGGGGCCATCTTCTCCGGCCAGTCGATCATGGACCTGGGTGGGCCGAAGAAGGCGGCGGCCCCCGCAGCTGCATCGGCCCCTGCCGGGTCGGGCAGTTCGCCGAAAACCGAGTAGCCTCCCCCGGGTGCGAACCCACCGGCGCCCTCGTTGATCGACCTCAAGCTCCTCCGGACTGATCCGGAGCTGGTCCGCGCCTCGCTGAAGCGGCGGGGCTCGCCGGTCGACCTGGACCGGCTGATCGCCCTGGACGCCGACCACCGCCGCCTGCTGCAGGAGGTGGAGGCCGCCAGGGCGGAGCAGAACCAGGCGGGCAAGCGGATCGCCGATGCCGCCGGCGCCGAGAAGCAGGAAGCAATCCTGGAGATGCGCCGCCTCTCCGACCGCCTGAAGGCGCAGGAGGCGGAGCTGGCCCAGCGGGCGGCGGACTTGGACGACGCGCTCAGCCACGTCCCCAACCTGGTCCACCCCGACTCTCCGGACGGCAGCGGCGACGATGCCAACCGGCTGGTGCGCACCGTCGGGACGCCGCCCACCTTTCCGTTCACGGCCCGGGACCACCTGGACATCGGCGAGGCCCTGGGCATCATCGACGTCGAGCGGGCCGGCAAGGTCTCCGGCTCCCGCTTCGCCTTCCTGCTCGGGGCCGCCGCCCTGCTGGAGCTCAGCCTGGTCCGCATGGTGATGGACCGGGTCTTCGCCGACGGCTTCGTGCCCGTGATCCCGCCGGTGCTCGTGCGCCGGGAAGCGATGTACGGCACCGGCTTCTTCCCCACCGACGAGGCCCAGGTCTACCGCTGCGCCGACGACGACCTCTACCTGGCCGGTACCTCCGAGGTGCCGATCGCCTCGATGCATTCCAGGGAGGTCCTGCCCGCCGAGACCCTGCCCCGGCGCTATCTCGGCTATTCGACCTGCTTCAGGCGGGAGGCTGGCACCTACGGCAAGGACACCCGGGGCATCATCCGGGTCCACCAGTTCGACAAGGCGGAGCTGTTCTCGTTCTGCCTGCCCGAGGACTCCGACGACGAGCTCCACCGGATCCTGGCCCACGAGGAGGGCATCTTCCAGGCCCTCGAGATCCCCTACCGGGTGCTGGAGATCTGCGCCGGCGACCTGGCCGACCCCAACTACCGGAAGTTCGACATCGAGGCCTGGTTGCCGGGGTCGGGGCGGTGGCTGGAGATGACGTCGTGCTCGAACGACACCGACTACCAGGCCCGCCGGCTGGGGATCCGCACCAAGCGGGTGGCCCCGGCGGGCGGCACGTCGCCGGGGACCGACATCGTCCACACCCTGAACGGGACGGCGCTGGCCATGGGCAGGGCGATTGTCGCCCTCCTCGAGAACCACCAGCAGGCCGACGGGTCGGTGCTCGTGCCGCCGGCGCTGCGACCGTACCTGGGGACCGAGCTGATCGGGGCCCGGAGCTAGCTCCCTAACGGTCGCAACACGGTCAAGTCCGGTACTCATACGTGGGGGTGTGGAATTCTGCACCTCCCAGGGGAGACCAATGTTCCACACCACTTGGGAGTTCACCCGCCCGAAACCTGGGAGCAACCTGAAGTTCACCGAGCCGACATCGAATCGTTACCAGAACTCAACCCGCACGTAACCGCTCGCTTCTAGCCTGTGGAATATATGACTTCCCTCCTTACGCCGGTTCCCGGCCCCCGTCGAGCACCTCCCGCAGCGCCCGGCGAACGCATCCAGCGACCGACCAGCGAGTTCCCCGTCCTGCACCTGGAGCCGGCGATCCCGGCGGCCGACTGGGAGGTCGTCGTCGACGGGATGGTCGCCGAGCCGCTCAGTTGGCCGGTCTCGGCGGTGCGGTCCATGGTCGCCGAGTCCCGGATCTGGGACCTGCACTGCGTCTGGGGGTGGAGCAAGCTCGGTTGCGTCTGGGAGGGCGTGCCGGCTGGACGCCTGATCGACGCCGCCCGCCCGCTCCCCGGCGCCGCCTGCGTGATGGCGACGGCGGCGGGCGACGGCTACGCCAGCTGCCTGATGCTGCACCGGGCGCGCCGCTCGCTGCTGGCCTGGCGGCTGGATGATGCCGACCTGGCTCCCGAGCACGGCGGGCCGCTGCGGCTGGTGCCCCCGCCCAAGAAGTGGGGCTACAAGGGAGTGAAGTGGATCAGCCGGTTGACTCTTCTCGACGAGTTCACCCCCGGCTTCTGGGAGGACGCCGTCGGCGACCCCCATGGCGACATCCCAAACGACGTGATCGACCGGACCTCCGCCGCACGCCGGCGGGGCAACTGAGAGGAGACCGATGGAAGCGCTCGACGACGGTTTGACGCTGGAGGAGGTGATCGACCTCCGGGGGGTGCCGCACCGGGACTGCCGGGTTTGCCCGCAGTTCAACCCCGACGCCGAGGGCCGGGCTTTCGGCTGGTGCTCGGCGCACAAGTCGTTCGTGAAGCTCTATCACTCCGAGGCCGATTGGCACTCCCAGTGCCAGTTCAAGACCCTGCGGTTGGTGCGCAAGGTGCGCCCGGGCGAGTCGCTCCAAGAGGTGGGATAGATGCCGCCAGACATCCCCGCCGCAAAGCGGGCCGGCCTCCCGGTCGACCTCGACCGTCTCGCCGCCGAGGGCGACGGCTGGCTGACCCCCGAGGAGCGCTACGCGCTCAAAATGCATGGCGTCTGCGTCCAGGGCCAGCCCGGCGTGTGCATGGTCCGCATCCGCACCAGCGGGACGGTGGACGTGGACACCGCCCGCGGGCTGGCCGACCTCGCCGACAAGTACTCCGGTGGGTGGCTGCACCTGACCACCCGCCAGCAGGTCGAGTTCCACCACGTCCCGGCCCGGCAGGTACCATCGGCGATCGAGGAGATCCGCACCATCGGGCTGACCACCCGGTCGACCTGTGGCCACACCATGCGCGGCGTGACCTCGTGCCCTGACGCCGGGGTCGGCCTGGAAGAACCGTTCGACTGCTACCCGGACGCCAAGGCGACTGCGGACTCGATCCTGGCCCGTACGCCGAAGCTCGACACCCAGATGCCGCAACGGATCAACATCGCCTTCGGTGGCTGCCCCTCCTGCCGCGACCACAGCCGGATCAACGACCTGTCGTTCGTGTCGGTAGTGGCCCCGGACGGTGCCCTGGGCTACGAGGTGTGGATGGGGGGCAGCCTGGGCAAGACGTCGCCGACGCTGTCGTTCCAGGCGCTCGACTTCATCCCCCGCGCCGATGTCCTCGCCGCCGCCAACGCCCTCTTCGATGTCTTCACCGAGCACGGCGACGCCGACGACCCGCGCAAGGGCCGGTTGAAGTTCCTGATCCGCCGCCTCGGCGAGGACGGGGTGCTCCAGCTGTTCCTCGATGCCTTCGCGTCGCGCAAGCAGGAGGCGTGGCCGGCGCCGCACCCGGTATCGACCCCGCTATCGGCGTCGCTGGCCGAGATCCTCGCCCGGTCGCCGGAGGGCGGCTGGGGCAGCGGCGTCCGGCCGCAGCGGATCCCCGGCCGGGCGATGGTGACCGTCAACGTCCCGCTCGGCGACGTCGACAGCGACGACTGGCGGGCGGTGGCGGCCCTGGCCGACGAGGTCGGCGACGAGCACCTGTACCTGACCCGCAATCAGAACGTGATGCTGCGCCACGTGCCGGTCGCCGCGGTGTCGGCGATCCGGAGCGTGCTCGCCCGGCTGGGGCTCGGGCTCGAAGGCACCGACCAGGCGCGGGACGTCCGCACCTGCACTGGCGGGCCGGTGTGCAGCCTGGCGCTGACACCGTCGCAGCGGCTGGGGGCCGAGTTGCTCGCCCATCCGGCCCTTATCCGCAACACCGGGCTCAGGGTGCACATCTCCGGCTGCCCGAACTCCTGCGCCCAGCATCAGATTGCCGACATCGGCTTCTCCGGCAGCAAGGTGACGATCGCTGGCGTGGGGATGCTGGGCTACCAGGTGTGGCTCGGGGGCGACCTGCGCACCGGCCACGTCGGCGAGATCGTCGGCCGGGTGTCCCACGGTGACGTCCCGGCGATCATCAGCGCAATCGCCGGTATGTGGGAGGCACTCCGGGAGCGGGGCGAGACGCTGACCGACACCGTGCACCGCTTCGGCCTCGAGGCCTGCCAGGCGCAGATCGACGCTGTCTTCCACGGCCGGTGGGAGCCTGGGCCGGAGCCGGCCGAGGCCAGCCCCCCCAACGTGGTCTCGCTGCTCGGCCTGGATCACCGGATCCCTGCGGTGGTGGGGGCATGAGCGCCCCGGTTTCGGAGGTCGGGGCTGGGCGGCTGGTTCGGGCCGCATCGCTGGACGAGATCCCGGAGGGCTGGGTGCTCAAGGTCCAAGTCGAGAACCGGGACATCGCCCTGGCCAACGTCGGCGGGACGGTACGGGCGCTGGACAACGCCTGCACCCACGCCGGCGGGCCGCTCGGCGACAACCGGTTGCACGAGGGCTGCTTCCTCGAGTGCCCGTGGCACAACACGGTGTTCGATGCCCGCACCGGCGAGGTCGTCCGCGGCCCGGCCCGCAAGGCCGTGAAGCTGTACAACGTCACTGTCCACGAGGGGACGGTGTACGTGTCGCTTGAGTAATCCTGCGGGCGGGGCCCGAGATGGGACGGCCCCAGGGCGTGATCACACGCCCAGCCGCACAACGGTGCGAACCGGACCGGGCCAGCATGGTCGCCGCGGCGTCTACACTCCTTCCTGGAGGGCTCGCGTAACGGCATCGCAGCGGCCTTGAAAGTCGCCGACCGCAAGGTCATCGGGGTTCGAATCCCCGGCCCTCCGCAGCCGGCCCGCCCGTAGCTGAGTGAGACTCAGCCACTCGGACGAACCGGAGCCCGGGCCGGAAGCGCCGAGGCTAGAATCACTGTGGAGGCATCGCCTAGTCAGGTCTATGGCGCGGGATTGCTAATCCCGTTGGGGCGCAAGCCCCTCGCGCGTTCGAATCGCGCTGCCTCCGCG
>DAIQBQ010000114.1:0-3574 GCA_036781065.1 Actinomycetota bacterium | reverse complement strand
GCTAATCCCGTTGGGGCGCAAGCCCCTCGCGCGTTCGAATCGCGCTGCCTCCGCGTTCCCGGGTAGACTCGTTGGACTGCGCCCTTAGCTCAGCGGATTAGAGCGTGTGGCTACGGACCACAAGGTCGGGGGTTCGAATCCCTCAGGGCGCGCAGTGGGCCGCAGGCGAGATCGATGACCGACGTCGAGGCGATGCGCCGTGCCCTGGACGAAGCCCGGTTGGCCACCGGTCACGATGACGTCCCGGTCGGGGCGATCGTGGTTGCCGGCGGCGAGGTGGTCGGCTCAGCCCACAACGAGCGGGAGCTCAGGGCCGACCCCACCGCCCACGCCGAGATCCTCAGTCTCCGGGCCGCTGCCGAGAAGCTCGGCACCTGGCGGCTGACCGACGCCACCCTGTACGTCACACTTGAGCCGTGCCCGATGTGTGCCGGGGCCTGCGTCGCCGCCCGCGTGGGACGGGTGGTCTACGCGGCCCCCGACGAGCGATTCGGGGCGGCCTACTCCCGCTACAACATCGTCCAGGACCCCCGCCTGAACCACAGTTGCCAGCTGACCACCGGGGTCCTCGCCGACGAGTCGGCGGAGCTGCTGGCCGAGTTCTTCCGGGCCAAGCGGAGACCGATCGAGTCCTTGTAGCAGGCGGGGCTGTCAACGGGTCGGACGCTCAGCCCGGTTACGAGGTCGCCAGCGGCTACCGTGACGCAGAAGTCGACGTGCTGATTGGCTTCCTCACGTCGTTCAGCGCGGTGCTGACCGAGCAAAGCGGACGGCTGCGGCCATAGCGAACGGGACCTACAGCGGCAGGGCCGGGTACCGGCTACACAGGACATCGATCGCCCCGGCAAATGCTTCGTCGATCGCATGCCGTTCAACGCCGGTAAGCGATATCCGGGTCCGGTCGGAAGGCGGGATTGGCTCTGGGGCCGCGCCGTCGGACTCACCACGGCCGGGCGGCAGCTGCCGCTGGTTGAGCCGCGGCCAGCCCGGGACCGCGGTCAGGTCGAGGCCCAGCAGCTCCCCAACGGCCCCGGCCAGGAGGCCCACGAACTCCGACTCCTCGTACCGGAGGACATGGGTTGCCTCGGGGCCGAAACACCCGGCAAACGACGCAACCAGGCGCTGGTAGTCGAGCCGGAAGTCCCAACCGCGGAAGGTCAACCCTCCACCAGCCAAAGCCTCCGCGGCGAAATCGTCGAGCAACCCTTCCAGTCCATGCTTGCGCAGCTCGCAATAGAGCGACTCGACGTAGTCGGAAGGCCGCCGGAGGGCGACGACAACCTCGACGCCGTAGCCGAGCGCCTCCAGGGTCTCGCGCAGCTGCAGCAGCCGGTGGGGCTTCCGGTACAGGTACTCGAAATCCTCGCTGGACAGCAAGACCGCGTCCGCCTGACGGACCTTCAACTCTCGGGCCAGGTCGGCCAATGACCCGGCCGAGGACCGGTAGCGCTCGTCGGAGTTCAGCTCCCAGGCCAGGTTGTGGTGACCGTCAGCTGACCGGCAGCACGACGGGTAGCAGAGACCCTGCCCGGCAAAGTGGGCAGCATTGACCGCCATCATCGATTGGAGCGAGGTGGTCGCGGTCTTATGGGTGCCGATGTGAAGCACCGCGACCTTTGCCCCGGACGTGGGGCACAGCGCACGGTCCGAAAGTTGGACAGCCACTAAGCGCACCGGATGGCGGGCACGGGGGACCACCTAGTCGTCATGCCACGGATTGTCCCAGCGCGCCGGATGCCGGGCCTGGATTTCCGCAGCCCCCTCCCAGGTTGCACAGCCCATTCACATCTGGTTCGTCGGGAGGCTTCGGGCCGGCGGTACGCGCGCCCTATACTGACCGAGGTGGAGTACCGAAGCGGCCGACCGGGCGCGCCTCGAAAGCGCGTGAGCCTTTACGGGCTCCGTGGGTTCAAATCCCACCTCCACCGCTGAGCGGGCCGAGGCCCCGCCCCTGTGGTCGCTACGCTTTTGTGTGTGAAATCAAGCAATAATGATCAGTTCTTACTCACAAAAGGTCTGGGGAAGTGGCCGCGGGGCAGTTTGGCGTGATCAGCGCCGCCCAAGCCCGTGCAGTAGGAATGACCGACGCGGCCCTAGCCCCGTTTTCCGCATGACTTACTCCTCGAGCGAGCTGTTTCCTTTCTTCGCCGATCGGCTCCTATCGGCAGCGGTGCCGGATTACGATCACCTCCTCGCTGCCCTTGGGCTCACGCGGGAGGAGGCAACCCCGGTCGAACTCCTTGCGCGATCGTGGGCAGCAGCGAGTCACGACACAATCCAGGTCGTTCCCGAACCCGTCGAAGAAGGAGATGGCAGGGAAGTTCTGCTGTTCCTCGTCTCAGGAGCGCGTCACGTCGACGAAGTTGCTCCGGAGCGCGTCGCCGCCAGGATCGCTGAGTTGGAGATAGGCCAAGTGCTGGAGCTTGTTGACGAGCCCACTAGTCCAAACAATGGACGAGCAATCCTCCTTTGTGCCGACGGGCAGCCCGTGGGATGGGTTCCCGACTACCTGCTCGATTACGTCAACAAGCAGCGAGAAGCCGGCAGGCAGGTATCCGCCGCGGTCGAACATGCGAATGGCGCCGGAACGCCCTGGCACCTCCGCCTTCTCGCTCGAGTCGAGGTGAGCTGACCCGGATCATCCAAGGTGTGGAGCGCCGCGCTGCTTGCGGATTCCGGCCTTTAGATTGCAACGGCTCAGGAGCCGGCCACCGGGCAGGATCGGGGTCGGTTCACCCCAATGCTTCCCCCAAACCCCCTCGCCGGGACACAATTCAAAGCGATGGCGGGCGACGACGGGGCCAGGATCGAGGTCGACGGGCACGAGCTGATCATCTCGCACCCGGAGAAAGTGTTCTTCTCCGAGCGGGGGGAGACCAAACTCGACCTTGTCCATTACTACGAGTCAGTGCGCGTGCCCCTGCTCGCGGCGATGGGCGGGCGACCGATGCTGCTGCAGCGCTTCCCGGAGGGGGCCGGGGGCAGCTCGTTCTTCCAGAAGCGGGTTCCGGCCTCCCGGCCCCCGTGGTTGCAGACCGCCGTGGTCAGCACCCCCAACGGGACGACCTCGGACGCGCTCGTCGCCGCCGACCTGGCCCACGTGCTGTGGGCGGTCAACATCGGCTGCCTCGGCTTCCATGTCTGGCCGACGCTGGCCGCCGACCCGGCTCACGCCGACGAGCTTCGCATCGACCTCGACCCCGGCCCCGGGGTCACCTTCCCGATGGTGCGGGAGGCGGCCCTCGTGGTCCGGGGCTTCCTCAATGAGCTCGGCCTCACGGGCTACCCGAAGACCACCGGCAACCGGGGCATCCACATCTACCTGCGCCTGCAGCCTCGCTGGAGCAGCATCGAAGTGCGGGCGGCAGCCGTTGCTCTCGCCCGGGAGCTCGAACGCCGGCGGGGCGACCTGGTCACCTGCGCCTGGTGGAAGGAGGAGCGCGGCGCCCGGGTGTTCATCGACTTCAACCAGAACGCCCCGCACAAGACCGTCTTCGGCGCCTGGTGCGTGCGGGCCCGCCCGGGGGCCCAGGTGTCCACCCCCTTCTTCTGGGAGGAGCTGGACGAGGCCTTC
>DAIQBQ010000113.1:0-9119 GCA_036781065.1 Actinomycetota bacterium | reverse complement strand
AAGCCGCCCCAGCCGCAGTCGGTGAAAACGGCGGTGGTCCTGATGTACGTCGGCGCCGCCCTCTCGGTCGTCGGCATCGTCCTCGACTTCGCCAACAAGAGCGCGATCCGAAGAGCGGTCACGAAGGCCTACCTGAAAAACCCGAGCCCGAACGTCACCATCAAGCAACTGACGAATATCGCACTTTACGCGGCGGTTATCGTAGGGGTGATCAGCGTGGCGCTGTGGCTGTGGATGGCCTACGCCAACGGCAAGGGCAAGAACTGGGCGCGGATCACCGGGACCGTGTTCTGGGGGATCAGCGCGATCGGGATCCTCGCCAACCTGGCCCGGCCCAACGCCGGTGCCACCA
Source organism: Actinomycetota bacterium (assembly GCA_036781065.1). GTDB lineage: Bacteria > Actinomycetota > CADDZG01 > JAHWKV01 > JAOPZY01 > DAIQBQ01. The sequence continues at coordinate 8,767 of DAIQBQ010000113.1, read as the reverse complement.
GGATCGGCTCGGTCATCGTGTTCCTGCTGGGCGCGGCGGTGGTCTTCTTCCTCTGGCAGAAAGAGTCGAGCGAGTACTTCAACCCGCCGACCACCGGCGGCGCCTTCGGCTGAGCCCTCGCCCGGCCCTGGGCGAGGTTTGAAGCCTGAGCCACACTCAGTGTAGGTGCGGCTTCAAACCTCGCGTGTACTGCGAGGCCCATTATCGGATCACAGCAAGCACAGAGGTCACCTTACGTGGTTGCGCAATACCACATGAAGCCGTAGTCTGGTGCGTCCGCCCACAGGCTTGACGAGAGGAGCGTTGGATGCGTAAGGGATTGATCGCCTGGTGGTCCACCCGCTCGGGGCGCTCGGTCACCGTCCTGCCCATCTTCGGCTTGATGGCAACGATGGTCGCGCTCGGCTCCGCGCCGCCCGCCATGGCGCCACAGTCGGTGACCGCCCCCACGCCGCAGGTGTTCGTGACCAACAACACCATCCCGACCCTGACCGCCATCAGCACCACGACCAACCAACCCTCGGCCACCATCACCGTTTCCTCGCCAGGCTCCGCCGAGGCGCTGACCCCTGACGGCGCCTGGGACTACGTCGCCACGGCGAGCAACGTCCAGGTCGTCAACACCGCCACCGGTGCAGTCAGCGCCACCGTCGCCGTCGGCACCACGCCCGACGCGGTCGCCGCCAGCCCGGACGGATCGACGGTGTACGTGGCCAACCAGGGATCGGACGACATCTCGGTGGTCTCCACCGCGACCAACACCGCCACCGCGACGATCACCGTCTCGGCGGCACCGACCGCCCTGGCGCTGGCGCCGGACGGCAGGTCGTTGTACGTCGCCGAGGCGGGCGGCACCGTCAACGCCTTCGCAGTCACCGGCACGGCGGCCTCGTTCACCGATTCTGCGACGGCCACGATCACGGTGGGCACCGCGCCAAGCGCGCTGGCGATCACCCCGGACGGCAGGTCGTTGTACGTCGCCGACGGCGGGGCCGTGGCTGCCCACGTCATCAACACCGCCACCAACGCGGTCGGGGCGACGATCACCGTCAGCGCGGCGCAGAACGGGGTAGCCATCGCCCCGGACGGCCTGACCGCCTATGTGAGCGAGTCGCCGGACATCGTCAACGCGATCAGCACCGCGTCCAATGCCGTCGTGGCCACGGCGACGGTCGGGACCGATCCCACCGGCCTGTTCGTCACACCGGACAACGGGTCCCTGTATGTGGCCAACAACGGGAGTGGGACGGTCAACACGATCAACACGGTGTCGAATACGGTGGTGGCCACGGCGACGGTCGCGGGCGGGCCGTCGGCAGTGGCGATCACGCCCGACCAGGCGCCGGTCGCCTCGTTGAGCGTCACCCCCGGCCTGCCCGGGCAGCCGACCACGCTGGACGCCTCGGGCTCAACCTCGGACACCGGAGCCATTGCCGCCTACGTGTGGATCTTCGGCGACGGGACGACCGCGACCAGTACCAGCCCGGTTGTCACCCATACCTACCAGTTGGGGACGTATACGGCTTCGGTCGTCGCGATCGACTCAGACGGGACCTCGCTCTTCCCCGTCTACACCGGGCAGACGGCAAGCCTGAACGGCGGGCCCTCGGCGGTCGCGGCCAGGACCTTTTCCGTCGGCCCGTTCGGGAGGGGCTACTGGGAGGTGGCCTCGGACGGGGGGATCTTCACCTTTGGCGACGCCACCTTCTACGGGTCCACCGGAGGGATGATCCTCAACAAACCGATCGTGGGCATGGCGCGGACTCCCGATGGCGGGGGGTACTGGCTGGTCGCCTCCGACGGCGGGATCTTCGCCTACGGGGATGCCAGGTTCTTCGGCTCCACCGGTGCAATCCACCTCAACAAACCGATCGTGGGCATGGCCGCGACGCCGGACGGCGGGGGGTACTGGCTGGTCGCCTCCGACGGCGGGATCTTCGCCTACGGGGATGCCAGGTTCTTCGGCTCCACCGGTGGCATGGCGATCAACAAGCCGGTGGTGGGGATGGCGTCGACGCCTTCCGGGAACGGCTACTGGCTGGTCGCTTCCGACGGCGGGCTGTTCTCCTACGGCGACGCCAGGTTCTTCGGCTCCACCGGTGGCATGGCGATCAACAAGCCGGTGGTGGGGATGGCGTCGACGCCTTCCGGGAACGGCTACTGGCTGGTCGCTTCCGACGGCGGGCTGTTCTCCTACGGCGACGCCAGGTTCTTCGGCTCCACCGGTGGCATGGCGATCAACAAGCCGGTGGTGGGGATGGCCGCGCACTGAGCCTGGAGCGGCAAAAAGCAACCCGGGGGGCCAGGTCGGCCCCCCGGTCGCGTCCGAGCGCGGGCTACTCCTCGCCCGGCGCGGCGGAGGCGAGCTCCCGGATGTGCACGACGACCTCGGCGTTTGCCAGCGTGGTCACGTCGCCCAGGTCCCGGCCGTGAGCGACGTCGCGCAGCAGCCGCCGCATGATCTTGCCCGACCTGGTCTTGGGCAGGTCGTCGGTCAGCACGATGGCGTGCGGGCGGGCGATCTTGCCGATCTTGGTAGCGACGTGCTCACGCAACTCGGCGATCAGGACCTCGTCGCCGGTGACGTCGCCTTTCAACGTGACGTAGGCCACGATCGCCTCGCCGACGATCGGGTCCGGCCGGCTCACCACCGCCGCCTCGGCAACCGAGGGGTGGTCGACCAGCGCCGACTCGATCTCGTAGGTCGACAGCCGGTGGCCGGCGACGTTCATCACGTCGTCGATCCGCCCGAGCAGCCAGAAGTAGCCGTCCTCGTCCTGGCGGGCGCCGTCGCCGGCCAGGTACACGTCGTCGCCGAACCGGCCGAAGTAGTTCGAGACGTAGCGGTCGGGGTCTCCGTAGATCGTCCGGAACTGCGACGGCCAGGGCCGCCGGAGCACCAGGTAGCCGCCCCGGCCGGTGCCTACCGGCTTGCCGGACTCGTCGACGATATCGGCGAAGATGCCGGGCAGCGGCCGGGTCGCCGAGCCGGGCTTCAGCCGCGTGATCGCCGGCAGCGCCGAGATCATGATGGCGCCGGTCTCGGTCTGCCACCAGGTGTCGACCACCGGGCAGCGCTGGCCACCGACGTGGGCGTAGTACCACATCCAGGCCTCGGGGTTAATCGGCTCACCGACCGATCCGAGCAGCCGGAGCGACGACAGGTCGTGGCGCGCCAGGTACGCCGGGCCCCACTTCATGAAGGTACGGATGGCGGTCGGGGCGGTGTACAGGATGGTGACCTTGTAGCGCTCGATGATCGACCACCAGCGGTCCTTGCCGGGGAAGTCCGGCGCCCCCTCGTACAGGATGCTCGTCGCCCCGTTGGCCAGCGGCCCGTAGACGATGTAGGAGTGGCCGGTCACCCAGCCGACGTCGGCGGCGCACCAGTAGACGTCGGAGCCGGGGTGGAGGTCGAAGACCATGCGGTGGGTCGCGGCGACCCCGGTGAGGTAGCCACCGGTGGTGTGCAGGATGCCCTTGGGCTTCCCGGTCGTGCCCGAGGTGTACAGGATGTAGAGCGGGTCCTCGGCGTCCATCTCCTCGGCCGGGCAGGCCGTGGCCTGGCCGAGGACGGCGTCGTGGTACCAGACGTCCCGGCCCTCGACCCAGCCGACCTCCTGGTTGGTGCGGCGCACGACGACGACCTTCTCGATCGACGGGCAGCCGGCCACGGCGGTGTCGGCGGCGGCCTTCAACGGGATGACGTTCCCGCGCCGCCAGGCCCCGTCGCCGGTAACCAGCACCTTGGCCTGGGCGTCGTTGATCCGGTCCCGCAGCGCGTCGGCGGCAAAGCCACCGAAGACCACCGAGTGGGTCGCCCCGATCCGGGCACAGGCGAGCATGGCGATCGGCAGCTCGGGGACCATGCCGAGGTACATGGCAACCCGGTCGCCCTTGGTTACGCCCATGCCCTTGAGCGCGTTGGCGAACCGGCCCACCTCCTCGTGGAGGTCCTGGTAGGTGATCGTGCGAGTGTCGCCCGGCTCGCCTTCCCAGTGGTAGGCGACCCGGTCGGGGGTTGCCTCGACGTGGCGGTCCAGGCAGTTGACGGCGATGTTGAGCTTCCCGCCGACGAACCACTTCACCCACGGCGGGTTCCACTCCATCACGGTGTCCCACGGCTTCGACCAGGTGAGCCGGCCGGCCTCCTCGGCCCAGAAGCCTTCGGGATCGGCCTCGGCACGGGCGTAGACCTCCTCATCCGCGACCACCGCCTGGCTGCGGAACCCCTCCGGCGGGTCGATCACGCGCAGCTCCTCAAGCAGCGCGTCGATGTGCTGGAGCTCTGTGTCGGCCACCGTTTGACCCTCCTTGTCGTGGCTCACGTGGCGGTTCAGACCGTGAACTATTGACGCTACCGCATCCCCTGTGCGAACCGCCGTGACGTCAGCTGGCCGGGGCGCGGCTGGCGGGCGATCTGCACTCCGGGGGACGGGCGACCCAGCGCACCCCTCCGACGCGGGAGTAGCCTGGATGCACCGCACCGTCTTCCTGGGAGTCCCCGACCATGGCCGTCGATGCCCCGATCTACAACCCGCTCGACCCGGCGACCCATGCCGACCCGTACCCCTCCTACCGCCGGCTGCGGGAACTGTCGCCAGTCCACCGCAGCCCGCTCGGGATCCTGGTGCTCTCCCGCTTCGCCGACATCGACGTCGTGCTGCGCGACCCGCGCTTCGGCCACACCATGTCCGACGAGGTCAAGCTGCTGAAGGTGATGCACGGCCCGGGGTCGGTCACCGTGGACGAGTTCAGCCGCTGGATGCTGATGCTCGACCCGCCGGACCACACCCGGCTGCGCGGCCTGGTCCAGAAGGCGTTCACACCGCGGGCGATCGAGGCGCTCCGGCCCCGGATCACCGAGCTGGTCGACCGCTTCGTCGGCAGCCTGCTCGCCCACCTCGAAGCCGACGGCTGGGCCGACATCGTGGACGAGCTCGCCCTGCCGCTGCCGGTGACCGTGATCACCGGGATGCTCGGGCTGCCGATCGAGGACGAGCCGCAGACCCGGCTGTGGGCCGAGGCGATCGCCCAGGCGCTCGACCCGATCGTCAGCGAGGAGCAGGCCCGGCGGTCGGACGACGCGGTGGAGCAGCTGACCGGGTACATCGCCTCGGTCGTCGAGGAGCGGCGCCGGCACCCGGGGCCGGACCTGCTGACCAAGCTGATCGAGGCGGAGGACAGCGGCGGCCACCTGAGCAGCCAGGAGCTGATCTCGACGGTGACGCTGCTGTTCGGCGCCGGCCACGAGACGACCCGCAACCTGATCGGCAACGGGATGCTGGCCCTGATCAAGAACCCGGAGGTGCTGGCCCGACTGCGGGCCGATCCCTCGTTGATCCGCAACGCCGTCGAGGAGCTGCTGCGCTACGACAGCCCGGTCCAGCTGGTCGGCCGGGTAGCCAAGACGGACATGGAGGTCGCCGGGGAGGAGGTCGCCGCCGGCATGGCGGTGGCCTGCATCGTCGGCTCCGGCAACCGGGACCCGGCCCAGTTCCCGGACCCGGACACGCTCGACATCACCCGGCCGGACCTGAGGATGCTGTCCTTCGGCGGCGGCATCCACTTCTGCCTCGGGGCGATGCTGGCCCGGATGGAAGGGGCGCTGGCCATCGGTACCCTGCTGGCCCGGGCGCCGGAGCTGGCCCTGGTCGACCGGGAACCGCAGTGGCGGCCGCACATCACGCTGCGCGGGCTGTCCAAGCTGCCGGTGCGGGCCGCCTAGGCGTGCCTCCGGGAGGGACCCCGCGGCGACCCCGGAAGCCGCAGAAACGGCAGCGGTTCGGCAGCCAACGCACCCAGGTCGTCCGGGTCACGACCTGGATCATGGTGGTCGCCATGTTCCTGACGATCGTCGTCTACCTGCTGGCGCGCTGAGGGCGGCTGGCGGTCACCCCGCCCCTGCCGCGGCGGTCACCCCGCCCCTGCCGCGGTTCCGGCGGCCCAGCTGAACACCTGGAACGCCTCGTCCAGCTGGTCGTCGGTCATGACCAGCGGCATCAGGTGCCGCAGGACCTTGGCCTCGGCCCCCGCCGTGACGGTCAGCACCCCGGCCGACAGCGCGGCGGACCGGAGCCGGCCGAGCGCCTCCCGGTCGGCGAACTCGACGCCGACCATCGATCCCAGGCCACGGATGTCGGTGATCAGCCCGCGGTGCTCGCTGGCGACCGCCTGCCAGAACGAGGTGAGCCGCTCGCCGATCTGGGTCGCCCGCTCGATGAGGCCCTCTTCTTCGACGACGGAAAGCACGGCGATGCCGGCCGCCAGCGCAACCGGGTTCCCCGGGTAGGTGCCTCCCAGGGCGCTGAACTTCAGGGGGTCCATCAGCTCCGGCGGTCCCACGACCGCCGACAGCGGAAGCCCGGCAGCGATCGGCTTGCCCAGCGTCACCAGGTCGGGGGTGACCCCGCTGAGCGACGAGGCGAGGAAGGCCCCGGCCCGCCCGTAGCCGGCCTGGATCTCGTCGGCGATCAGCAGCGAGCCGTGGTCGTCGACGATGCGCTCCAGCCTGGGCAGGAATTCCCGGGGGGGCACGACGTAGCCGCCCTCGCCCAGCTCCGGCTCCACGATCGCGGCGGCGATCTGGTGCTCGCCGAAGACTGCCGCCGCCGCCTTCTCGAAGCCGTCCATGGTGGCGCCGCCGAAGCCCGGGTAGGGCAGCCGGTAGATCTCCGGGACGAACGGGCCGAACCCCTTCTTGTACGGGTCCTCCCGGTGGGTCAGGGCGAGGGCGAGGTTGGTGCGCCCGTGGAAGGCGCCCTCGAAGCACACGATCCCGGGCCGGCCGGTCATCGCCCGGGCAACCTTGACCGCGTTCTCAACCGCCTCGGCCCCCGAGTTGAAGAAGGCGACCTTCCGGCCGCCGCCGAAGCGGCCGGCAATCAGCTCCGCCAGCGTCTGGTACTCCTCGTAGGGGATGACGGCGTAGTCGGTGTGCAGGAACCGCCGGGAGTGCTCGGCGACGGCATCGACCACCGCCGGGTGGGCGTGGCCCACCATCAGGCAGCCCAGGCCCCCGATGAAGTCGAGCAGCCGGTTGCCGTCGACGTCCTCGACGAGCGCCCCGCGGCCCCGGACGATGAAGGGTGTCTCCCCGCTGGGCGCTACCGGATGGGCCACCGAGGATTGAGCTCGGGCCGCCAGTTCTCTGGTTCGGGGGCCGGGAATGGCGGTTGCCAGATGAATCGAGGGGGCCACGTCGAGTGCACGCATACTCACCTCCAGAAGGGTTCTCTTATGAAGGATATTGCGCGCCGGGCGGGCCCGGACCGGCCGCCCGTTCCGGAAGATCCTGCGACAATCGGCGTCACGTGGTCCGTCTCGGGGAGATGAGCTGGCGCAGCGAGCGGTCCTGCGCCCCATTCGCACGGCGCGAGGGAGGGCGCTAAAGCGAAATGCAACCGACCGGCAACGCCGCGAGCGGGGATGCGGCGGCGTCCGAGCGGCGGCGCCATTGAGCGACGGGCCACCAGTGAGCGGCTCCGAGGCAACCGGGCCCCCCGGAAGGCGACCGGCTGATCCCTACCTCCGGCTGCTCACGGTGCTGCTCGGCACGGTGACCTTCTTTGAGGGCTACGACACCGGCATCGCGGCGATCATCATCCCGGACCTGGCCAGGAGCTTCCATGCCACCACCGCCACGATCGGCCGGGCGGCGTCCGTCGTGAACCTGGGCGCCCTGGTGGCCCTGGTGGTCATCGCCGCCGGGGACCGCTTCGGCCGGCGGCCGCTGCTGATCACGACCACGCTGGCCTATGCCCTGTTCACCGGGCTCACCGCCGCCGCCGGCTCCCTGGTGCTGTTCGCCGTCATCCAGTTCTTCGCCCGGGTTTTCCTGGTCGCCGAGCTGGCGATTGCCATCACGATCGCCACCGAGGAGTTCCCGGTCGAGCGGCGGGGCCGGTTCCTGGGCTCGCTGTCGGCGTTGGGTGCGGTCGGGCTGATCGCCGTCGCCGTGCTGTACCGGTTCGTGTCCCATTCCGCCCTGGGCTGGCGATGGCTGTACGTGATCGGCACGGTGCCGCTGCTGGCGGCCGCGCCGCTGCGGCTCAAGCTGCGTGAGAGCCGGCGGTTCCTGGAGGCTCGCGCCCGCGGTCTCAGGCTCCGGCGCGCCTCGGCGCGGGAGCTGGTCGCCGGGCCGTACCGGGGCCGGCTGGTGCTGGTGTCAGCGGTGCTGTTCCTGTACAACTTCGCCACGATCAGCGGGTCGGCCTACTGGACCTACTTCGCCCGTCACGAGCGGCACCTGACGGCCAACCGGGCCAACACGTTCCTTGCGCTGGCGGTCGTGCTCGGGATCCCGGGCTACCTGCTCGCCGGGCGGCTGCAGGACCGGTGGGGCCGGCGGCGGACCGGGTCGCTGTTCCTGGCCGTTGGCATGGCGGCCGGAATCGCCGCCTTCGAGGTGCAGGGGCAGGTGTTGCTGCTCGCCACGCTGGCGCTCGCGGTGTTCTTCGGGCTCGGGGCGACCTCGGTGATGAACGCCCTGTCGTCGGAGCTGTTCCCGACCGCCCAGCGGGCCACCTCGGTTGCCGTCGCCCGGTCGGTGGCCGGGACCGCCGGGGCCAGTCTCGGGCTGCTGGCGGTGGGCCTGGCCTCGGCGGGTGCGGGGCTGATCGGCACGGTGAGCAACAGCGTGGCGATCGCCGCCCTTGCCCTGCTGCCGGCAATCGTCCTGGTGTGGCGGCTGCCCGAGACCGCCGGGCGGGAGCTGGAGGAGATCGCCGGGTGAGCCGCCGGCCCGCACCGGACGGCTCCGCGAGCG
>DAIQBQ010000112.1:0-9173 GCA_036781065.1 Actinomycetota bacterium | reverse complement strand
CCGTAGAGCCGGTTGTCGGCGTTCTCCCGGATGGCGCAGGTGTTGAACAGGATGACGTCGGCGTCTTCCGCGGACGCCGCTGGCCGGTAGCCCTGGGCCTCCAGCAGCCCGGCGATCCGCTCCGAGTCGTGCTCGTTCATCTGGCATCCGAAGGTGCGGATCCAGAAGCTCTTCCGGGTGTTCGTCGGGTCGGGCATGGCTTGATCCTACCGGCCTCCGTAGGATGGCTCCCATGGTCAGCACCGGGCGTGAGGCGATGCTGCGGTCGGACTGGGCCGGGGCCGAGGAGCAGTTCCGGCAGGCGCTGACCGAGCGCGACAGCGCCGAGGCGCACCATGGCCTCGGGCAGGCGCTGTGGTTCCAGGGCGAGCTCCGGGCGGCCATGGCCCACCATGGCCTGGCCTTTGAGCGCTACCGGGAGGGCGGCGACCCCGCCGCCGCCCGGGTCGCCTGCTGGATTGCCATGGAACAGCTGGCCATCAATGGCGACCTCTCCGCCGCCCACGACTGGCTCGACCGGGCGGGGGCGGCGGTCGACGGCAGGGAACCCTCTCCCGGGCTGGGGTGGTTCCTGCTCACCCGCTCGGCACTGGGCGTCGGCCCGGCTGGCGAAGCCGCCTGGGCAGCGATCGAGCTTGCCCGGTTGTTTGGCGACCGGGACCTGGAGGTCTCTGCCCTGGCCATGGCCGGGCGGTCCCTGGTCAATGAAGGCCGGGTCGACGAGGGCATGGCCCTGCTCCGGGAGGCGATGAGCGCCGTATCCGGCGGGGAGGTCTTCGACGCCACTGCCATCGCCGATGTGTTCTGCCTGGCGCTGGAGGGCGCCGAGCTGGCCAGGGAATACGGGCTGGCCTCGGCCTGGGTCCGGGACGTCGCCCGGTGGTACGGCGAGAGCCGCTGCCCGTTCGTCGCCGGGCAGTGCCGGACGACCTGGGCGTCGGTCCTCATCGCCCAGGGCCGCTGGCCGGAGCCGGAGGCGCAGCTGGTCGCAGCGATCCGGCTGTACGAGCGGGGCCACCGGGGGCTCTCCGGTCACGCCCTCGCCCGCCTCGCCGAGCGCGGGTTCCGGCGGGGGGCACTGGAGGAGGCGGAGGAGATCCTCGGCCAGCTGGAAGGTCGTCCCGAGTCGGCCTTCCCGTCGGCGTTGCTGCAACTGCGCAGGGGCGACCCCGCCGCCGCGTTGGCGCTGGTCGAGAGCATCCTGCCCCGGGGACCGGTGACCCTCGCCGCGCTCCCTGCCGTGGACCTGGCCATCGATGCCCTGCTCGCCACCGGGCAGGTGGACCGCGCCGGCGAGTGGGCGGCGAAGCTGTCCGCCCTGGCCGGGGGGTCGGGGAGCCGGGTGCTCGAGGCTGAGGCCAGGCTGGCGGAGGGCCGGGTTGCCGCCGCCCGGGGCGACCCGGAGCTGGCGGCCCTTCTCCTTGCCCCGGGGGCGCGGCTCCAAGCTCGTGCGGAAACGCCGTTGGCGGCTCGGATCCAGCTGGAGCTCGGCGGGGTCCTCGCTCCGGAAGACCCGGTGGGGGCGGCGGTCCGGGCCCGGGCCTCGCTGGCCGCCTTCCAGCGTCTCGGCCTTCCCTGGGAGGCCCGGCAGGCCGCCGAGCTGCTGCACACCCTTGGCCACGGCGCCGGGGCGACCTGGCCGACGCCGCTGCTGGAGGACCACCGAGCGGCGCTGCCGCCAGACCCTGCCGTCCTTACCGATGTCCTTGCCGATGTCCTTGCCGCCCTGGAGCAGGCGGCCGCTGACTAGCTGGCAGGAACCCGCATCGGGGCAATCCAACTCCCGCATCAGTGACCTGCAACGGCTTCTTTGTAACGTGAGGGATCGAATAGAGCCGCTACGTTCCAAAGAACGATCTTGCCGCAGTGCCAAAGGCAGGCGTAGCGACCAGGGCACGGCCCGGTGCCCGGCGGCGGTCGATCGGTTCGGTCACTGCCCGTCCGTAGTCTCGGCGCTCTCCTGGGAGAGCTCCCGCAAGAGCGCCGATACTTTTCCCCCAGGGCAGGTGCCTGCTCAAAGCTTGACACAGAGGGGTGTGCTTGCTCTCCGTCGTGATCCATGTCCCTCAATGGTGACTCGGTCGCCAGGCGGTTGCCGGGCTTCGGGGAGTCGATTTGCTCCGGATTCGGCCCAGTCGTTGCTTGGCGGCTGCCTCGTCGAGACCAGTGCTGCTGTCCATGCCGAGCCGGCTCGCGAATACAGAGAGTCTTTACAGACTGCTGTGGGGGTGCTGTGGGGGCCTTGACGCGAAGAGTTACGGAACCTCTCCAGCGAGACAGACCTCCTGGAGGATGCGTGTCCACTCGAAGGTCGCCAGGCCCTCGTCGTTCCGGTTGGTGATGACCTCGGGATCCATCACGGTGACGCCGCATTCGGTGAGGCGACGAGTGCTGTCGCGGTAGGCGGGATGCCTTCGCAGGGTGCTCTTGATGCAGGGCGCAGCGATCACTCGGATACCGGCGCCGAGTAGCTCGTTGAGGATGCCGAGCGCCAACGTGTCGCTGATGCCGGCCGCCCACTTGTTCAGCGAGTTGAACGTTAGCGGAGCGGCAACCAGCGCATCCGCAGGGGGCAGGGTGTCGGGCTCGTGCGGAGCTCGAGGCGCCACCCGAGTCACACAGCCGGTGGCCGACGCGATCCCGCCGAGGTCGATCCACGTTGCTGCCGTTGGTGTGGCGATCAGGCTCACCTGCCAGCGACGACTCTGGAGTTCGATGATGAACTCCGAGATCCGGAGAACTGGAGGTGCCGCCGACACAACGACGTAGACCGATCGCCGCGAATCACTCATGCCAGCACTCCCGCGCGCTGGGCCAGGCCACGCAACCCGGGCACCTGCCCACGATGCTCTCGTACGAGGAGGTCCTGGATCAGATCGCGCGCGGTGTGGTAGCCGTGGACGAGTTGGGGAGCAACACGCTCTGCGTCCAGCAGATGAATGAGTGCGAGGGGGTCTTCGTTGAGCTGAACGTGAGCCCAGGCACTATCCAGATGGAACTGAGCCTGTCGACCCCGGAGGGTGCTCGGAATGACGCTGACGTCGATCTGTACGGCCGCCGCCAGCACCGCCCGCGGCTCTCCCAGCTCCACCGCTGCCGACATCCGATGGATGAGCACGTTGGTCGGACCAAAGGCAGTCCACCCGATGTTGGCATCGGCTCCCAGTTGCTCGGCGAGCCGTTGGGCGTGCCCAAGACGCTGGCCTGCGGCAGATCGGTTCTGAGAGCGAGCCGCGATGATCGAGCCGATGAGCATGAGTGAACCCAGCCAGGTCAAGCTCTGGGCGTCGGCATCCGTGATTGCTTCGCCTGCATCAACAGCGACCCGTTCAGCTTCCTCGTGCCGGCCTGCCTTGAGAAGCGCACATGCAAGCTGATATCCGGCCGCCACCTGGCCGAACGGGTCGTCAGCTTCCAGGGCGGAGACCCTCGCGCGCTCAGCCGCGCTCCAGGCCGCTGAGGCATCGCCGACTTTGCTGGCCAACTTTGCCGCTGCGATCGATACGCTGCATTGTTGCCTCAACGCGTCCCGCCGGCCAGCCTGGTGGCCTTCAGCCACCAGGGCATCCACCGATTCCATGAGCGAAGGAAGCCATCCGGCGACCTCTCGGTACTGGGCAGCCTGGTAGCTGCGGTGGACATGGGCCACCCGAGCGGCCGCGGCGCGATGACTGAGCACCTGCGGATCCCAACCTGTCTCCTGAGCAAGTCGATCGTCGACGTTTCCACTGGGGACGTGGCTCAAAGCTCCGGCTTGCCCAAGTGGTTCGGTGGAAGGGGAGGGGCCCACGAGACCCAACTCCTCGGCCGTGGCGTTGAAGAGGCGGCACAGCAGCTTCGGATAGGGTGGGCGCGGTTGGGTCACACCGTGCTCCCAGCGGCTGATCAGGCTGGCGCTGACCCCGAGCTGGCGCTCACCGAGTTCGATGCCGATGTCCACGAGCTCGCGGACCAGGTCGTCCTGGGACCACCCCCGAAGCTGGCGCTTCTTCCGCAATTGGCCGTTCTGCACAGCACCCTCCTCAGGCGAGTCGATCATCGGAGGATCCCGATCACGTCCGGGCAAATGGACGCAACCGGTACGCATGCGAAAGGCAAGTGGGAGGTAATGGCAGGAAGCCATGGGCTGCGTAGTGTCCTGTCTGCCATGAACGAGCGCTGCAAGCACGACCTCCTGCCCAGCCAGTGCAGCTTTTGCCGGGCCTCATCATTGCACCCGACGGGCCAGGTCACCGGTGAAGAGTTCATGGAGTGGCTGCGGAGGCTGCGGGAGCTTCGGGAGTTGTCCGCCTCCCGGCAGCGCATCGGCCACCAGAGCCCCCAGCCCGGGGCGAGCGCAGGTTCCACGGCCAACCCGGCCATTTCCCGCGAGCGGCAATAAAGGCACCCCGCCCGCCGCTGCAAGGGACCGGAACTCCTCGCCCCGGGCTGGGGGCTCTCGGCCATCTGAGGCGCGGGGCCGGGCGGGCTTGGGGAGAGTGCGCTCCGGCCCCCCTTCACCCAGGTTGCACCCGTGGTCACTCGTCGGAGGGGGGCTCAGAATGCATCGGTGCCGTCGGGCTGGCGAATCCGGAGACGTGCTTGTCGGCTGCGAAGACGAATTCGAGCGCGGTTCGGGCATCACGCCTTAGGCCCGTCGCGAGCGGGGCGATTCCAGCCCAGAACGATCTTGCCGCAGGGCCAAGGGCAGGCGTAGCGACCAGGGCACGGCCCGGTGCCCGGCGGCGGTCGATCGGTCTGACCGGGCCGCCGCCGGGTCGGGCTACTTGGCGTACTCGATCGCCCGGGACTCCCGGATCACCATCACCTTGATCTGGCCCGGGTACTGGAGCTCCTCTTCGATCCGCTTGGCGATGTCCCGGGCCATGATCTCAGCCCCGAGGTCGTCCACTGCCTCCGGCTTGACCATCACCCGGACCTCGCGACCGGCCTGCATGGCGTAGCACTTCTGGACGCCGTGGAACGACTCGGCGATGGCCTCCAGCCGCTGCAGCCGCTTGACGTAGGTCTCCAGCGTCTCCCGGCGGGCGCCCGGGCGGGCTCCGGAGATGGCATCGGCGGTCTGGACGATGACCGCCTCGATCGTCCGCGGCTCGACCTCGCCGTGGTGTGCCTCGATCGCGTGGACCACGGCCGGCGACTCCTTCAGCCGGCGGGCCAGCTCCGCCCCGATGAGGGCATGCGAGCCCTCGACCTCGTGGGTGATCGCCTTGCCGATGTCGTGCAGCAGGGTGCACCGCTTGGCGAGCTCGATGTCGGTGCCCAGCTCGGCGGCGATGATCCCGGCGATGTGGGCCGCCTCGACCAGGTGCTTCAGGATGTTCTGGCCGTAAGAGGTGCGGTAGTTGAGCCGTCCCAGCACCTTAACCATCTCCGGGTGCATATCGGTGATGCCGACATCGAGGATGCCCCACTCACCGGCCTCGCGGATCGTCCGCTCGACCTCTGCCCGGGACTTGTCGGCCATCTCCTCGATCCGGCCCGGCTGGATCCGGCCGTCGCTGATCAGCTTCTCCAGGGTCAGCCGGGCGACCTCCCGGCGGATCGGGTCGAAGCAGGACAGGATCACCGACTCCGGCGTGTCGTCGATGATCAGGTTGGTCCCGGTGGCCGCCTCGAAGGCACGGATGTTCCGGCCCTCCCGGCCGATGATCCGGCCCTTCATCTCGTCGTTGGGGAGGGTGACCACCGAGATCGAGTTTTCCGAGGTCTCCTCGGAGGCGACCCGCTGCATGGCGATGGCGACGATCTTGCGCGCCCGCCGCTCCCCCTCCTCCCGGGCCTGGGTCTCGATGTCCCGGACCAGCACCATCGCCTCGCGCTTGGCTTCGTCCTGGACCTGGTGGACGAGGTGCTCCTTCGCCTCCGAGGCAGTCATCCCGGCCAGCCGCTCCAGCTCAGCCTGCTGCCGGGCGAGGGTGTCCTCGAGCTGGCTCTGCACCCGGTCCGCCTGGGCGGCCCGATCCAGCAGCGACCGCTCCCGGCCTTCCAGCCGGCGAGACATCTCGTCGAGGGTTTCTTCCTTCTGGATCAGCCGTGATTCTCTGCGCTGCACCTCCGCGGAGCGGACCTTTGCATCTGACTCTGCCTCCTGCCGGATCCTGATGGCTTCGTCCTTGGCCTCGACGAGGGCCTGGCTCTTGACCGCAACGGCGTCGCGCTCAGCCTCGGCCAGCATCTCCCTAACGCGCACCTCGACGGCGCCGGACTTGGCCTCAGAGATGGACTTCCGGACGAGATACCCAACACCGGATCCGACAAGCAGGCCCACGATGACGAACAGGACCTGTTGCATCTGTTGAACCTCCCTGCGACCGAAAAGCTATGAATAGTCACTAAGACCCCAAGGTAGGGTCCAAAAACAGCAAAAAAGCCGAGCTGTGCCCGGCCAGAAGAATGGTACGTGGATTTTGCGCCCGCTCGAGGCCCACTACGTGGAGCACACCCGATGCTCAGCTCATTGGGAGCCATGGACACCTCAAGCCACTAGTCTCGGTTATCTATTGACCGCTGTGAGAGTTGAGCGACCGAACCGCTGATCGCCTTCAATCTGGGCTCTTTGTTACATCCAATTCTTCACGCCGGCACACAATCTTAACGTACGTATTCGCTCCAGACCCCGGGTTTCCCGCCCTCTCGGGGACGCTGTGCGGCCCGGTGAGGGGCATCCGGCTCAATTGAAGGAGCGGCCCAGGAGGCGGGCACAGACCTCCTCGACAACGTCGGCGCCGTAGCCCCGGCGGGCCAGAAAACCCCATAGCCGGCGCCGGATCGAGACCGGATCGCCGTGGAGGACGCGCAATCGTTTGGTTGCTATTGCGAGCGCGAGATCAAGTTCCGCGCGGCTTGGCTCGTCGCCCTCCGGTCGGGTCGCGGCAGCCTCATCGATCGCCCGTTGGGCCACGTCGGGGGCGATCCCGCGCTGGTCGAGCTGGGCGGCGAGGCTGCCCGGCGCCGCCCCCCGGCGGGTGACCGCGTCCTCGACGACGGCCCGGGCGAGGGCCAGATCGTCGAGCAGGCCGAGTTCCTTGAGGCGGGCCTCCACCCGGTCGCCGAGCTCCCCGAACCCCTTCTTCCTGAGCTGCTGGCGGACCTCCGCTGAGGACCGGCCCCGCGCGGTGAGGAAGTTCAGGGCAGCGTCCATCGCCGCCCTGAACTGCTCTGCCGGATCGGGGTTGGCCTCCGGCTCAGCGAACGGCAGTGAAGACTGCCGGGGCATCGGACCCCTCCTCGCTCTCGGGTGCCGGGCCCAAACCGACCGCCTGCTTCACCCGGGCGACGATCTCGTCGCAGACATCCGGGTGCTCGGAGAGGAAGGCCTTGGCGTTCTCCCGGCCCTGGCCGATCTGATCGCCGTTGTACAGGTACCAGGACCCGGACTTGACCACGATCCCCCGCTCGGCGGCAGTGTCGAGCAGCGACCCCTCTTTGGAGATGCCGTGGCCGTACTGGATGTCGAACTCGGCCTGCCGGAACGGGGCACTGACCTTGGACTTGACCACCTTCACCCGGACCCTGGACCCGGTGACCTCCTGGCCGTTCTTGATGTTCTCGATCTTGCGGATGTCCAGCCGGACCGAGGCATAGAACTTGAGCGCCCTCCCTCCCGGGGTCGTCTCCGGTGAGTTATGCACCATCACCCCGTCGACGAAGTAGTTGTGACTGCCCTCGACCTCGATGTCGTAGCGATGCGTGAGGTTGCTGGGAGGCTTCGGAGCGATAGACAGGATGGGCAACGGCATGAGCTCAAGCCGTGGCGCTTCGAACTTCGGCTCGACGCCGAACAGACCACGGAAACGAGGAAGGAGCTTGTAGTCCATCGACGGGTGGACGTAGGGAGCGATCAGCTCGTGAAGCTTCCGTGTCTCGCCCTCGGAGAATTGAAGCACTGCGTTACCCGAGCGCTCGTTGAGCTCCGGAGCGATGCCCCACGAGTCCCTCAGGAACTCCACAAGCCTCGTGCGGGTAGCCTCCTCCATTGCCTCGATGCAGATGTCTGCCCGGCCGCTGCCATCGCCGGTCTGCTCCTGCACCCCCTTGGCCGGCAACGCGAAGGACCCGTCGTCCATGTACCAGAGGGCAAGCGACAGCGGCGTCAGCTGCTTCAGGTAGTCGTGGCTGAACACCTTCCTGCCGCCGACGTAGACCGCCCGGCGCAGCTCGGCAAGCTCGGGCAGGGGCATGAGGTCGTAGCACACCGCACCCGTGGCATCCGTCGATCGGGACTGACCGACATTGGCGAACAGCGAGGCCTTCCAGTCGCAATAGCCCGGCTGGCGTTCGCGGTGCCCCCAACTCAGCCGAGCCGCATGACCGTCCTGGTGCACAGCGAGATCGCCGTCCCCCATCAACGCCCCAAGGACGACTTCCCATTGGAGCGGCGACAGGACATGCTCCACCGCCCGCATCACCCGGTCACCCACGCTCAGCTCTTGGGCCTCTCGCCAGCCTCCTGGGGTACGGACCTGGTGGTTGGGCGTGCAGGCAAACCCACTACCGCCTGCAACCTTGATCTCCAAAAACTCATCAGTTGGCCCGTTGTCGAACCAGTTCACAATCTTGCGCGGCACAACCGCTCCGAGATCGGGGTCGTAGGAAAGCACCTCCACCGGCAGCTTCTGGTTGACGATCTTGCCGATCATCTCTTTCGTGCCATCCGCCAGCGTGACGTGTGACGCGTACTGGAAGCAGCCAAACATGATCCCGATTTTTTCCCGAAGCTGATTGATAAAAACGATCATCGCATTCGACCGAGACACGTTTCCGGCCAGCTTCCGCAGCGCCTGGCTCATCAGGCGGGCCTGGAGACCGACGTGGGAGTCGCCCATCTCCCCCTCGATCTCGGCCCTCGGCACCAGGGCGGCGACCGAGTCCACGATGATGATGTCGACCGCCCCCGAGCGGATCAGCATGTCGGCGATCTCCAGTGCCTGCTCGCCGGTGTCCGGCTGGGAGACCAGCAACTCGTCGACGTTCACCCCGACCGCTCGGGCGTAGACGACGTCGAGGGCGTGCTCGGCGTCGATGAAGGCGGCGATCCCGCCCGCCTTCTGCGCCTCGGCGACGGCATGGAGGCAGAGCGACGTCTTGCCGCTGGACTCCGGGCCGTAGATCTCGATGATCCGGCCCCGGGGCAGCCCCCCGATGCCCAGGGCGACGTCGAGCCCGAGCGC
>DAIQBQ010000111.1:0-9192 GCA_036781065.1 Actinomycetota bacterium | reverse complement strand
CGTCAGCGCGGCCACGATGACCAGGCCGCCCGCCCACTCGAAGATCGTCGGTACCTGGTTCGGTGCTGGCACGGGGTCCTTGAACTCGACGTACCAGTGCATGCCGCTACAAAACGGCTTGTTCTGCGAGTGCCCGCAGCGACACAGCGCATAGTGCTCGCGGGAGGCGCCCTGGTTGCGCGGGACATCGTCGCCGTCGTGGTCGACGAGAGGGATCCCGCCAACGATGCGGTAGGGGCCGTCGCGGGATACGTCGATGCCGGGGCTGCGCGTGCCGTGGTAGTCGACCGCGTCGCGGGCCTCTTCGCCGTCGACGGCAAAGCTCAGCGCGCCGGACGGGCAGTCCCGCACGGCACGGATGATCTCGTCCATGCGACCGCCGCTCGGGGCGATAAACGGCTCCTGGTGCACGCGGAACGCTTCGGGCAGCCGGTCGCTGCAGAACCCGGCGTGCTGGCAGACGCCTCTGTTGTCCAGGACGGTCACCTGCTGGCCGACGTAGCTGTCGCGCCGGTCCGGGACGCGCTTGGGATCCTTGTCACCGGTGAATCCGACCCGGGCATGGCTCCCGTCGCAGAGCGGCTTGATCGCCGACTCGCCGCACCGGCAGAGGGCAAGCAGGGGGCACACGGGCAGCTCCTGGCCCAGGTAGTCGCACATCCGCGTGGGGTTGGTTACCAGGTAGGGCCCGTTAGTTGATACCAGGATCCGCTCGGCGATACCAGCGGTGTGCCGTTGCAGCTGTTCCAGGCGAGTTCCGCGCACGCCCTCGTCGGGGTTGGCCAGGCTCAGCTGCTGCAACGCGGCGGCAGCTTCGGCCAGCTGCGGCGCGGCTTCGGGTTCGACGGCAAGCCCGGTCGCCGTGCAGGCAAGCATGAACAGGGCCTCGTCGAGTGCTTCGATCCCCGAGGGGGCCGGACCGACGGGAGTGGGCTCGCCGGGCGTGTCGGAGCCGAGTTGGCGAAGCGGCCGCAGGACGCTGTCGCGCAGCCGGGCGGCAACCCGCTGGCCCTCCTCGCTGGCCAGGGCGTCCGCCGCGCCGGCAAGCTGTTGGGCGGAGGCGAGGAGCGCGTCGACTGCCTCAGCAGACACCGGCACTGAGGACCTCCCTTCAGGTAAGCCGGTCAGCGAAGCTGCTTTCGACGACCGTGCGAGCGGTACTGCGGTTCTGAGCTGGCACTGATATTGACACCAGTCGGGCCCGCTAACCAGCGCGCAGCCGGCGGCTCCGTTTGGCGCCGGCGGCCGGTCGCAGGGAAGGCCGGGTGGTGGCGGGGGGCTCACCGCTGCCAGCCAAACTGGGCTCGTGCCGGAAGGCCGTAACCGTTCGCAATCTTGCGGCGTGTCAGCTGCGGGAAACAGCTCCGGCACAATGGGTGGGCGTGGAACCGGTCCGGACGGAGACGAGTGCGCCCCGCATCCCCGTCCTCGGGCTGCTCGCCCTGGTGTGGGGTTCGAACTTCTTCTGGATCAAGCTCGCCCTTCGCGGCCTGGCCCCGGATCAGGTTGCGTTCGTCCGGCTGACGCTCGGCGCCCTGGTGCTCGTCTTGGTCGTCGTCCTGCGGGGGGACCGTTTCCCCACCGCCCCTGCCTTGTGGTTGCACCTCTCGGTGGCGGCTGTGTTGGGCAACGTCGCCCCCTACCTGCTCTTCGCCTTCGCCGAGCAGCGGGTCGACTCGTCGATCGCCGGCATCGTCAACGCCACGACCCCGCTGTGGACCGTGGTCGTGGTCGTTGCGGTCCGCCACGGAGGGCGGCTCGGCGCCTGGCGGCTGACCGGTACCGCGATCGGCTTCCTCGGGGCGCTGCTGATCTTCGCCCCATGGACGCACAGCTCGCAGATCATGAGCCGGTCGGGGCTCGAATGCCTGCTCGCTGCCGCCTGCTACGCGGTGGCCTTCGTCTACATGGCCCGCTTCGTGGCGCCCTCCGGGTTGCCGCCGCTTACCCTCGCAGCCGGGCAGCTGGCCGCCTCGGCCGTGCTCGTCTCGCTCACCCTGCCGTTCATGGGCCGCCACGCCCTCCACCTCACGGCCCAGTCGGTGGGTGCGGCGCTGATCCTGGGGGCGATCGGGACCGGTCTGGCCTACGTGCTCAACTACACCCTGGTCGCCGAGAGCGGTGCGGCGGCGACCTCGCTGGTCACCTACCTGATACCGATCGTCGCGGTCATCCTGGGTGTCGCCGTGCTCGGGGAGTCGTTGCCCTGGCGGGTGGTGGCTGGAGCGGTCATCGTGCTCGGCGGGGTCGCGGTGACCCGCCGGTCAGCCCGGGAGCCAACAAAAGTAACGTAACTTCTGTTAATCGATATAGCGCGAACTGCCGTTGAGCGCCGCTCGTCACGCTGGAGGCCATGCCACCAGCGGCTTGGCAATCTCCCACCGGTGCCCGAACGGGTCGTCGATGCGCCCGAGGAGCCACCCATGCTCCTCGCCGACCGGGCTGATCTCGGCGGCACCGAGGGCGACCGCCCGGGCGACCACCGCCGTGGGATCGCCGACGATCAACAGCATCCGGGCCGTCGCCCCACCGACCGTCTCCGGGCTGAAGTTGCCGTGCGCGGGCGACTCGTCCTCGACCCAGAACATGGCGTCGCCCACGGCCAACTGGGCCACCACCTCCTCCTCACCGAAGCGGAAGACCTCGGTGGCGCCGAAGGCCGCCTGGTAGAAGGCGACGGCAGCCCGGCCGTTGCGCACCGACAGCTGGGCCTGGACCGCCGGCTGGTGGCTGGCCCCGTTCCCCATCGAGACCTCCGCGATTGGCGTTGGTGCGATGATAGGCGGCATGCGTACCACACCGCTGGTCGGGGAAAAGCCCTGGTTCGGCCCGCGCCGGTTCGGCTGGGGGCTCAGCCCGGTGTCGCCCGAAGGGTGGGCGGTGACCGCCCTCGGCGTTGCCGGGGCTGTCCTGCTCCGCAAGAATCACAAGGCCCGGGCCGCCTCCGCGCTGGGCATGGCGCTCGTCGCCGTCGCCATCCTGAAGGGCACGTCGCCCGGCGGCCCCAAGGCGCGGGCGGCCTTCCGGGCGAGCCGGGCACCAGCCAACCCAACCGCGGGAACCTAGGCACCGCAACGAGAATCGAGATAGACCATGGACTGGAAGATCGAGTTGATCGCGATCCCGGTGACCGACGTCGACCGGGCCAAGTCGTTCTACGTCGACCAGGCCGGCTTCAACGCCGACCACGATCACACCGTGAGCGAGACAACCCGTTTCGTGCAGCTGACGCCTCCCGGTTCGGCCTGTTCCATCGCGATCGGCAAGGGCATCACGCAGGCCCCGCCCGGATCGGTCAAGGGCATGCAGATGACGGTGGCCGACATCGAAGCCGCCCACAACGAGCTTGCCGGCAGGAACGTCGAGGTCAGCGACATCCAGGACTTCCCCTGGGGGAGATTCGTGTTCTTCCGGGACCCCGACGGCAACGAATGGTCGGTCCAGCAGCTCCCGGAGTGGCGCGGATAGCCCTGGCGCTAACACGTTAGCGAGCGATCCTTTTACTGGCCAGAATGGCGTGCAGGCTCCGCCTGCACTTCGCCTCCTAGATCTTTTTGTGAGTAAAAACCGCGCATAAATGGCGATGTTTACTCACAAAAGCGTAGCGAGGGGTGCCACCAGGCCTAGCTAGCGGAGCTAGCGGGACACATCCTCGGACGCCGACCGTAGGAAGCGGAACGTCCAGTCCTCGGCCAGCCGGCGCGAACCGGCGAAGACGATCGGCACCTCCGGGTAGCGCAGCTGCAGCCGGACCAGCATGTCGGCCAGCCAGGCGCCGCTCACATGCTCGGAGCGGAACAGGTCGGCGTAGTTGCTCTCCACCACCACCGCCCCCGAGGCCACCTCGGACAGCTTCTGCACCTGGAAGGCCAGCGTCCCGTCGGCCAGGCTGGCCGTGAAGTTGTCCAGCGCCTTGCGCTCGACCGCGGCGACCAGCTGGCCGTCGACGACCGCCCCGTAGTCGCCGGCGGGCAGCGCCAGCCGCTCGACCTCGGCCGGCAGCCCGGCGAACTTGTACGGGTACCGCTCCCTCGTATCGATGCGGACGGCGACGGTCTCAACCGACCGGGCCTTCGGGACCCGCGCACCCGGGTTGGCCTGCCGAGCTGCCACCTGCGTCTGCCAGAAGATCGCCGGCCGGCCCTTGACCTCTGTGAAGACGAACTGGGACCGAGACAGGCTGGGGCGGGCCAGCACCAGGTCGATCGCCGCACCCCGCCGGCGGCACACGGTCACCGGCGCCTCGTCGACCACCTCGGCCTCATCGGGCCACGGCTCCTCGAACGGGTGGCAGTAGACCCGGGCCGCCCGGGGCCAGGTATCGCGGACCTTCAGCACCAGACCGCCGTCGAGGGGCAGCCGCACGAGGTACGGGAGGTGGCTGTCCTGCTGGGGATTGCGGGCAACCACAAAGGTCTCCGGGCGTGCGGGCACGCTCAAGATCTTGCCTCGTTCTTGCGGCCGGGGCCAGCACCCGCCCACGCACGCTTACTGGCTCAGCGCCTCCCCCGGGTCCAGCCGGTACTGCACCCGCACCAGGCCCTTGGCCAATGGGCCAGCGACCCGGTGGAACGCCACGGTGGACAGGTCAAGGTCCCGCCCCGGGTGCAGGTACGGCCCGCGGTCCTCGACGGGTAGGACCACAGTGCCGGCCGGACCGATCACCTCGATCGTGGCGCCGCACGGCAGCGTCCTCGACGCCGCCCACATCTTCAGCCCCACGGGAAATGCCCGCGGCTCGCCCCCCTCCCAGCACTCGACCGGCCGATCGCCGTACCAGGAGGCGATCGTCTCCCTGGCCACGCCTTTCGGTGGGGCAGCCACCGCAGGCGCCGGGGCGGCGGGGATGGCTGCGGCCACGGCCCCGGCCGAGCCTGCCGACGTGTCCACCGCCCCGGCTGAGCCTGCCGCCGCTCCGTCTCCCGGTGCAGAGCCTTCGGCCGCCGTCCCCGTCGTCGTGACTGGCGGAGGGGCGTCGACGGGCGAGGAGTGGGTGGCCACCTGGGCGGTCAGCCGCTGCGCGGTGAGCCGGCCCGGCTGGCTCACGTGCCGGCCCCCGTGGTGGCTGCCCAGCAGCACGCCCACCGTCCCGACGACAAGGATCACCAGCGCCCCGGAGCGGCAGGCGATCTGCTGGGCCAAGTGGACCGACCGGGATCCCGGCCGTGCGCTGCTCCACAGCCAGGGCTGGCGGGCCCGGGACCGGCGGTCCGCAACCGGCTCCCCATGGGCGCTTGCATTCGCGCCAATTTTTCGCGACCTTGCAATTCCCCGCCCCCCACGCGTCGTGGGTAGCGCGGACTGCGACATAGCGGAGCTCCAACCATCCTTGGGGAAGTGCGCAGGGTTGCCAGTGCCACCCCAGAATCCCCCGGAAGTCGCAGGCTGAAACCCACGACTGTGCGGATTGACAGACGAATTAGTCGCCGTGCAATAAGAGGAGTGCTGCGCAAACTGAGCACCAGGCCGGGCGGCCGGGCGCTGATCTGGGACCTGCTGCCTGGGGCTCTCAAGGCGCGGCCAGAACAGCGAGCACACCTTCGATCGCGCTCGGCCCGCCTGACCGTGTTGCTCAAACCCGCGGCGATCCGTGTTCTGCTGCGCCCGGATTGGGGGCCTCCCTTCGTGCTGCCTCGGGGTGGAAGACTCCGCGTCGCGAACAAAGCAGGAGTTTATATGGAGTCCGTGAGTAAGTGTCAAATTCGGGATGCATTCAGGAGCCATTTATCAGAATGTCGATAAACCGATATCACAACGATTCGACAGGTCGCCCGGAGGATTGCGCAGTTCACCCTTGGGTCCGGTTTTGCTGGATAGCGCATGCCAAAATGGCCCAAATCACCGGCATTTTCCGCCGCGGATAGCGGTGCCTGTGGAGGCCAGACTGCGGTTCGATCTGTCGGGCTAGCGCTGTTTAAGGCGGTATATCTCCGACGAAATGCCCCGACTGTAAGTTCAAGTGTGTGATGTGGGTGAGCAGCAAAGGCGGGCCGGGGCGTTCAGGAAGCTGGGGCTGGTTTACGCGGCCGAAGAGCGGGACTCACCCCGTCGCTTGGCGGACGGTTTGCTGCCCTATTGGCGCCCTTTGGCCGATATCGGGTTCGAACGCCTCCCACATCGCCGCATACCGGCCCCCCAGTGCCCGGAGCTGCTCGTGGCTGCCAACCTCCACCACTTGGCCGCTTTCGAGCACTGCGATGCGGTCGGCGCTTCTGGCCGTCTGGAGGCGGTGAGCGATCAGCACGGTTGTCCGACCCGAGGACACCTGCCGCATCGCCTGGGCGACCCGAGCCTCGGTGGCGAGGTCGAGGTTCGAGGTCGCCTCGTCGAGGAGCAGGATTGACGGATCGACTAATTCGGCTCGGGCGAGGGCTACCAGCTGCCGCTCCCCGGCCGACAGCGACCGCACTCGCTCGGCCAGCGAGTGGGTGTAGCCGCCGTCCAGCCGGCTGATGAAATCGTGCGCGCCCACCGCCCGGGCCGCCCGCTCGACCTCGGCGTCGGGGGCCCCGGGCCGGCCGTAGGCGATGTTGTCCCGGATGGAGCCGGTGAACAGGAACGGCTCCTGCGGCACGTAGCCGAGCCGGCGCCGGTAGGCCGGGAGATCCAGCTCGCGCAGGTCGATCCCGCCGGCGGTGACCCGGCCCTGGACGGGGTCGTAGAACCGGGCGATCAGCTTCATCACCGTCGACTTGCCGGCTCCCGTCTCACCGACCAGCGCCAGGGTCTCACCCGGCCGGATCGACAATTCGATGCCCCTCAGGGCCTCCGGCGGCGGGGCAGGCTCGCCAGATCCGGGACCAGCTGCCAGGATCAGGTCGGCGGGGCCCCGGCGTGCGTGCTGCCCAGAGGGCGCACCGGCCCGGGCGACGGGGTAGGAGAACCGCACGTCGTCAAGGACCACCGCGCCGGAGAGCGGTCCGGGGTCGAGGGCATGATCCCGTTGCGGTGTAAGGGATTCCAGCGCCATCAGCTCGGCGATCCGCTCGACCGACACCCGGGTCTGCTGCCAGGCGTCGAAGGTTTGCGAAAGCTGCTGGATCGGCGAGAAGAACAGGTCGATGTAGAGCACGAAGGCAATCAGGGCGCCGGGCGAGAGCCCGCCCTGGCGGATCAGCACCGCACCGGCCCCGAGAACGATGGCGTCGGCAACCGCTGCCAGCAACTGCACGAACGGGAAGTAGAGGGCGACCAGCCTCTGGGCGGCCACCCGGGCGTCGAGGTAGTCGCGGCCGAGGGCGTGGAAGCGGCGCATCGTCGCCTCCTCGTGGACAAAGGCCTGCGCCTCCCGCACCCCGGACAGGCTCTCCTGGAAGTCGGCGTTGACGATGGCGATCCGGTCCCGGGCAAGGTCGTAGGTCCGGGCCGCCTTGCGCCGGAACGCAATGGTGGCAACGGTGAGCGGCACCACGACGGTCAGCGTCAGCGCTCCGAGCACCGGGTTGATGACGACGAGGGCGATCCCCACGCCGAAGAACGTGCAGATGGCGACCAGCGCCGACAGAAGGCCGTTCTCGATCAGCGATTCGAACTGGTCGACGTCGGTGGTCATGCGGGTCATGATCCGGCCGGCCATTTCCCGCTCGTAGTAGTCCAGCGAGAGCCGCTGGAGCTGTCCCCAGATCCGCACCCGGAGCGCGAGCATGATCTGCTGGGCGGCCTTGCCGGTGATGAAGGTCTCGCCGATCTCGACCAGCAGATCGGCCAGTGTCACAACGAGGAACGCCCCCGAGGCGGCGAACAGCACCGCCTGCGAGCCGGCGCTGACCCCCCGGTCGATGCCCTGCTTGACCAGCACCGGCCCGGCGACCGCGGCCAAGGCGTCCAGCACGACCAGGAACAGCCCGAGGCCGAGCGGGCGGCGGTAACGGCCGAGCAGCCGGTGCAGGCCGAAGTGGGGGTCGGGCTGGCTCTCCGTTTCCACGTCGAGATCGGCGACGTCGCGGACCGGCTTGAGCGCCGCCACCCGGGCCAGCAGCTCCGGCGTCGGCGCCAGGCTCATCCGCCAGTGCCCGCCGCCGGCCATCAGCCCGGCGCCCAGGCTGGGTGGGCCGATCTGGCGAGCGCCGGCCGCTGGCGGCTGGCCGGAGGCCGCCGGCAGCCAGGCCGACTCCGTGATCCCACCGGGCGGCGGGGCCTCGTTGGCTCCGGTCTGTGGCTGGCGCTCGGCGAGGCCGGGGAGCCCGGAGCGCCCGGCGAGTCCGGAAAGCAGCTCTGCGTACCGGGAACTGGTCGCCGCCAGCGCTTCGTGGGTGCCGGTCTCGACGACCCGGCCGCCCTCCACGATCGCCACCCGGTCGGCCAGCCGCAGCGTCGACTGGCGGTGGGCGACCAGCAGCACGGTCTGGCCCCGGAGCCGCTGGGTGAGGGCGGCGTGAATCTCCTCCTCGACGCGGGCGTCGACGGCGCTGGTGGCGTCGTCGAGCACCAGGATCCGTGGCTCGGCGAGGATCGCCCGGGCCAGTGCCACCCGCTGCCGCTGGCCGCCGGACAGGGTCAGGCCGCGCTCGCCGATCACGGTGTCGTAGCCCCGGGGCATCGCGGCAATGAAGCCATCCGCCTGCGCCACAGCGGCGGCCGCCCGGATCTCGGCTTCGGTCGCCCCCGGCCGGCCATAGGCGATGTTGGCCGACACCGTGTCCGAGAACAGGAAGCTCTCCTCGAACACCACGCCGATCTGCCGGCGCAGTTCGGCCAGGCGGACTGCCCGCAGGTCGTGGCCGTCGACCCGCACCGTCCCAGCGCTCGGATCGTAGAAGCGGGGCACCAGCATCGCGGCGGTCGACTTGCCGCTGCCGCTGGCACCGACGAGGGCCACCGTTTCGCCCGGGGCGATGTGGAGATCGAACCCCTGCAAGACCGGTGTGCCGCCGCCGTAGGCGAATTCGACGCCGTCGAAGTCGATCGCCCCCCCGATCGCACCGAGCGGCTCGGGCTGGGGCGGGTCGGCGATCGCCGGGGGCATGTCGAGCAACTGGAAGATGCGGCTGAGCCCCGCCCTGGCCTGCTGGGCGACCGTCAGGATGCCGGCCAGCAGCCGGGCCGGCGACACCAGCTGGCCGATGTAGGTGGAGAAGGCGAGGAAGGTGCCGAGCGAGATCTCGTGGCGCAGCACCAGCGTCCCGCCCAAGGCCAGCACGCCGACCTGCCCCAGCACCGGGACCGCCTCCAGCAACGGCTGGTAGCGGGACT
>DAIQBQ010000110.1:0-9236 GCA_036781065.1 Actinomycetota bacterium | reverse complement strand
AACCCGCCCAGTAATTTCTCAACGGCATTGCCTCATAGAGCTTGACAGCTTCCGCAGCCCCACCCCGCGCAGTGCCGCGTCCTTGAGGCCCTCTTCAGCAAGCCGGTGCAGCAACTCCTTGGCCGGTCACCTAAAAGTGTCGGCTCCACCGCTCCGACGGAGCGCCCTAACGTCGAGCAACTCGTCAACGGAGCGGCCTCCTCGTCGGCACGCTTCGCCCAGTGGGCGGACTCGCTTGCCGTGGGTGACCTTGCCCTTGAGACCCTGCGCCTGCGCGTCGGACAACTGGCCGTCGGCTACGTCCACGCCCCGATGGTGCCGATCTTCTGCGAGCTGCTCGCCATCAGGGACGACCTCTTCGACATGCTCAAGGCCCCCGACCCCGGTCAGGCCCGGGACTTGTATCTGCTCACCGGTATCACCTGCGGCCTGCTCGCTCACGCCTCCGGCAACCTCGGCAACCTCCAGGCGGCAAAGGTCCAGACGGCAACCGCCATGGTGTGCGCCCGCAACGCGGACCACCCCACGCTCGCCGCCTGGCTTCTGGCGGTGCAGGCCTTGCAGGCCGAATGGAACTCCCGACCAGACCTGAGCCTACGGTTCGTCGGACCAAGCCCATGTCCAGGTCGCCCGGGAGCTCAGGCCCAGCACCGTTGGCCCGTGGACCCACGCCATCGAAGCCCGTGCTCACGCCCGACTCGGCAACGCCTCCGACGCCGTCAGGGCTCTGCAGCGGGCGCACGGCGCCCGAGCCGCTGTCTCAGCGCCCGGCGAGGAAGGAAACGCCCTCGATGAGATCGGGGGGATCCTCAACTTCCCCGAAGCCAAGCAGCTCTTCTACGCTGGCACCGCCCTTCGCCGCGTTGGCGATACCGTGGCGGCTGTGGAGCGCGCCCAGGCGGCCATTGACGCCTACACCAGCGGACCCCCGGACCAGCGCTCCTATGGGGACGAGGCCCTAGCCCGGCTCGACCTCGCCATTGCCCATACGTCGGGACCCCATCCCGACCTTGCTGCGGTTGGCGACGCTTTCGCACCCGTCACGTCGCTCCCTGGCTCGATGCGCCTCCCCACCCTGGTGGGGTCGCTCCGGGACCTCGATCGGACGCTCACAGCCGCTCCGCTCGCTCCCGAGCCTGAGGCACGTGAACTTCGGGCGTGCGTTTCGGAAATGATCGTCGCCTGTCAACCGCCTCGGACGGCCGTCGGTGCGTAGCGCCTACCTCAGCAGCCTGCGGGATCCTGAGGCCGTCGCCGTTACCGCCTGCGCACAGGTCGGCCTGACCCCTCGATCAATCCGACTCCTGCGGCACTTTGCAAATGCGGTGTTCCTGGTCGACGCCGAAACGGCCGTCGTAGCTCGGGTCGCCTACAAGGAGGGGGCTACCGGCCGTGCTCGCACGGCCGTTGAGTTCACCCGTTGGCTCGCAAGCGAGCACTTCCCCGTCACCCTCCCGATCAACTTCCCCGGCCGGGACCAACCGCTCTCCTTCTCCGACGGCACTACCGAGGCCGCCGTCTCGTTTTGGGCATACTACCCGCAGCCAAGCTCGACGATCATCCCCGCCGACCACCTGCTCGGTCGCCAGCTCCACGGGCTGACTCCTCCTCAGGCAATCCCGCTGCCCGTCTACGAGCCGCTTCGGACAATGCGCCGGGACCTCTCCGACGCTGATCTGGATCCAAGGACCATCCGCTGGCTCCAGGAGCGGGTTGACCTCCTCCTCCATCAGTACGCCCTCCTGGACTTCCCCCTCGGCGTGGGTCTCATCCACGGCGACCTGTACGCCGGCAATGTGCTCCATTCCAAGACCCCGCCAGGAGTCATCCTGGGCGACTGGGACTCGGTTGCCATCGGCCCCCGGGAAATCGACCTCATTCCGACCTTCGGTGCGGCTCGATTCGGGGCCCCGTCAAGCCGCCTCGACGGCTTCGCATCCGGGTACGGATACGACATCCGTCGATGGTCCGGCTTCGACCCTCCGAGCTATCTGGGAGCTGAGCACCCTCACCGCCCTGATCGGGCTCGCCCCGACTCGCCCCGCCTCCGCCCACGAACTCGCCTACCGAATCTCCACGATCCGCAGCGAGGACACCGAAGCCATCTGGCAAGCACAGTAGGGGCCTCGTCAACTCCGCCCACCGCGTGGCCACGGTCGGCAAGGGCTTCCGCCCCAACCGGCGGGCCGGCCAGCGGCTCGACAGCGAGCCGAACGGCGGCGCAACGCCATGACCCCGCTGCTGGTGACCGCGGTGCTGGTGCTTGTCGCGGCCCTCCTGATCGGGGTGACGGCCAGCACCGCCCCGGCACCGGCCGGTCAGTCGCCGGCCTAGCACGAAGGACCGGCTGCGTCCCGTCCCCAGTGCCGAATTCCCCCGGGACAACCTCCCATGGGCTCAGCCCGGACGACGAGGTGCCCGTCGTTGATGTCCAGCTCTCAGCAGATGGTTCGTGCCCTCGTCCCTCTCTCATAGCATCACCGTTCAAGGCGCCAACCCTCGTCGTCCCGGGCAGTTCACCGGGAACCAAGCAACACCGGAGTCTTCCCGACTGCGGAACCCTTATCCGCCGGCTTCCCTTGCGTGAGTCTCTCGCGAGCGCATGTTTCATCGATACCGGTTGCCGGTCTCTCCTTGCTCAGCGACGTGCCAGCGATGTTTCTTTTCTGTCTCACCCTGGTGCTAGGGTTCCGCGTGAGCTCGAGGACCGCCGAAGAGTTCTTCCACACGTTCAACTTCAAGGGGGGCGTGTATTGGCAACTCATCTGAAACTGCTATTGAACCAGCGCCACCTCCAGGCCCATGGCGCGTTTTGCCGGGAATACGATCGCGTGGCCGGCGCCAGCGACCCCGGCCTCGTGGGCTCCTGGCCCAGTCGGGCAACGTTGCACCGTTGGATGGCAGGGGCAGTGCAACGGCTCCCGTACCCCGATCACTGCCGGGTTCTGGAGGCGATGTTTCCCGGCTGGACTGTCGAGCGGCTTCTCGAAGACTGCGACGAGCCCAGGGCGGTGGCGATGAGCAGTGACGTGCGGGTCCTCACGGAGAAAGTACGTGAGGGCCTGACCCGGCCTGAGCCGGGCGGGGCTTGGCCGCGTGGAATAGCGTCCGGCACAGCCCCAGTCGATGTCCTTCCACCCCTCGGCGAACAGACAGCCACCGGTCAGGCAGACCCAGCGCCCCGGCTGAGCCGCCAGCTCCTGGCACTGGAGCGGACGCTGCACCTGCCACCCGAGGAGACCTGCAAGCTTGCCCGGTTCGCCGGCCTGGTGATCGACCTGGAGCTCAACGTCTCGATTGCCATCGAGCCAGCCGGAGAATCCGTCGTCAGCTACACCCACAAGCTGCTCAACTTGAGCCCGGAGCCGCTGCACCGGCTCAACCGCCAGATGTGGTTCAAGCACACGGCAGGGCCGAAGCTCAAGATCGTCCCGAGTGACGGAGACCACCACAAGATCCTGGTCCAGCGGGTGCACGACGCCCAGCATTTCGCCCAGTTCGCCTGCCAGTTCTCGCCCGCCGTGGAGCCAGCTGAGGTTGTCGAGTTCGGCTACACCTGTTACGGCGGCCGCTTCCTGGAGGATTACCACTGGCGCCAGGACCTGGTCCGGGCCACCCGGCACGCTACGATCGCTGTTCGCCAACGGCAGGCCACCCTCCTCACGTGCAGCGCCGTGGAGGAGCACGTCAATGGCTCCGAGGCCTTCGTCACCGGGTCGATCGTGTGGGACCATGAGGGCGCCGACCTCACCATCACGCTGGCCCGCAACTACCTGAACGCCGGACAGGCGCTCACGCTGCGATGGGAGACCGAGCGGTGACCAACCTCCGGGACGCGCACGAGGCCATCGTCCGGGGCTGGAACGCCTACGAGACCGGCCGCGGCACCCAGCCTGTCATCGACTTCGACTTCCGGCCGGATCTGACCGACGCGGTGCCTATTTCGAACCGGCTTGAGGCGCTCCGGCTGTGCAGGGACTCGCTCGGCCAGGCCGAGGCGAACGGCGATCGGTGGGTAGCGGCCCGGGCACGGGCCGACGCCGGCTATCTCGGCGCCCTGCTCGGCGAGCGACTGCCGATCGAGGAGTACCTGCAGGTGACCCAGGGATGCACTGCCCGGTCCTGGTCCGAGGACTACCTGGAGCGCCGCCGGGCGCAGGCGATCGCCGCCCTGGAGCGGGTCGGGGTCAGCTGGGGACCGGCCACCGCCGAAGAGCTGCGGGCGGCCCAAGGTCCGATCCCCGTGGAGGAGGCGGAGGAGCGCATCCGCACGGCCGCCGCCGGATATCTCGATGCGGTCCGGGCGGCCACGGGAACAGACGCCCACTTCAAGCTCAGCGTTGAGACCGCCGACATCGACGCCTACTGGGGCTACTGGATCGACGGTGCCGGCGACACGGTGCGGCTCCGCCTCAACGTCCGCAAGGCCCGGTTCACCCAGGTGCGGGCCCGGCAGTTCGCCCTCCACGAGGTGCTGGGCCACGGGCTGCAGTCGGCGAGCATCGCCCGCTACTGCACCGCCAACGAGGTTCCGTGGGTTCGGCTCTGCTCCGTACATGCGCCCGATCAGGTTCTGCTGGAAGGCATCGCCCAGGCCCTCCCCCTGCTCGTTGCCGCCGACGATCGTGAGCTGGCCGCCTGCGTCCGCATGGATCACTACCTCCAGCTCGTGCGGGGCAATCTTCACCTCGCCGTGAACCACGGCCAGTCAACCGCCGACTGCGTGGACTACGCCCGGCTCCACGTTCCCTTCTGGGACGGCGGAGACATCGCCGACCTGCTCACAGACCGCAGCGTCAACCCGCTGCTGCGGTCCTACCTGTGGGCCTACCCCCAAGGTATCGACTGGTTCGTCAATCTGGCGGACGACCCCCGAGCCCCGGCACCGGCCGTGCTCAAGGCCATTTACCAGGAACCACTGACGCCCCGGCACCTTCAGGCACTCTGGCCTGAAGGACCCGTCCTTTCAATCCCGTAAGGGCGGGAAAGTCCCGCCCTTACGGCTTCATTCAATTGTTTCCGGCCGTCCCCGTCCGGGAGCGGGACGGCTTGCCGAGCGTCGTTACGTGTCCCGGCTGCCGAAGCCTACGGGGTCCACGGCGGCCGGCGGGACCCTGCCGCTGCGGGGGCGGGCTTGCGGTGCAACCGTTCGACAACGAGCACCACCCCGCCGGCGAGCAGGAGCCCTGCAGCCAGGAAGTAGAGGAAGACTGCCGGGCCGCCGGTGAACGGCAACGTCGGCGCCTGGGGCCGGTTGATCTGCAGGCCGAGGACGTGGGTGCCATCGGTCGCGCTGGGCGACGGGGACTGGCTGACGCTGGTGCCGAGCACCGAGGTCAGCACTGAACGGGTGGTGGCGGTTGCCGTCACCGGGTCGACATCAGTGGCCTGTGCCGTCGCCGTGTTGGTGATGGTCAGCGCCGGCGTCGCCGGAGTCGACGTCGTGACGTGCACCAGCTCGCTCGCTCCGGGGGCGAGGTCGCCGAAGGAGCACGACAGCGTCTGGTTGGGTGCGGTGCCGCCGACTGAGCAGGCGCCCGGGCCGGCATAGGCGGGGCTGATCGACCACGAGGCGCCCGTGAAGGACGGCAGCGGGTCGGTCAGCGTGGCGCCGGCGGCCGTGCCGGTCCCATCGTTGCCCACCGTGATCGTGAAGCCGGCCGGGTCCCCGGCGGTGACGGTGACCGAGTCCGCGACCTTGGTGATCGCCAGCTTCGGCAGCGGGGTCGTCGGGTTGGCCAGCGTGGTGCCGGTCGTGGCGGTGGCAGTAACGGGGTCGTTATTGGTGGCCGACGCCGTGGCGACGTTGGTGAGCGAGATGGCCGAGCCACCGGGGGTCAGCGCAGTCACGTGGATGGTGTCGGTGGCTCCCGCCGCCAGGTTGCCGAGGGTGCACGACAGTGCCTGGCTCGGTGCGGATCCGCTGATCGAGCAGCTCCCGCCGCCGCTGTAGGCCGGGCTGATCGCCCAGGCGCCGGCGCCGGTTGCCGGGAGCGGGTCGCTCAGGGTCGTGCCGAGGGCCACACCGGGGCCGGTGTTGCCGACGGCAATCGTGAAGCCGACGGAGCTCCCGGCGGGCACCGTTGCGGCGTCGGCGGTCTTGTGGATCGTGAGGCTCGGGGCGGCCGGGTCGACGGTGGTCGTGGCCGTGGCGCAGGCGTCGGCCCCGGACTCGAAGCTGCCGCACGCGGTGTTCGTGAGGGTGAGCGGCGCCAGGGCGGCCGTCGTTCCGGCGGCGGTCGCCGACTGGACGTGGACCGAGACGGAGTCCCCGCTGGACAGGTCGCCAATGTGGCAGCTGAGCGTCTGGGCCGGGGCGGTGCCCTGGATGGAGCAGGAACCCTGGCCGGTGTAGGCCGGGCTGATCGTCCAGTCGATGCCGTCCCCGGAGGGGAGCGGGTCGCTGATGGCGACGTCGTCGGCAAAGGAGCCCGGGCCAGCCGCGGCGGTGATGGTGAACCCGACGTTGCCGCCGGAGACGACCGACGCTGCGTCAGCGGTCTTGGTGATGGTGAGCGACGGCGTGGGGGACTGGTTGGGGCCTGTCACCCAGAACGTCTTGGTCTTGGTGTCGTTGCTATCGGACTGGGCGGTGGCGACGGATGGGCTGGCGTCGCCCTGGTACAGCGTGATCTTGAAGTGGTAGCCCTGGTTGGGGTTGGCGACCGCGTTATCGTCGGCGATCGCCGCGGCGACCAGGTCCGACCCGCTGAACTGGGCGATGACGTCGGTGCCGTTTGAACTGGCCCAGAGCTTGCCGCTCCAGATGGTCTTACCCGAACCGGTTCCGGGGATCGAAGCGATATCGAAGGTCCCGGAGCTGGCGACGAGGCCGGAGCCATGCAGGTAGACGGTGGTGTCGCCCAGGTGCGGTTCATGGGCGCTTCCGGCACCGGAGGCCGGCGAGTTGGTCAGCCAGATGTCGCCGCTGTTGGCGGCGGTAGCTGGCGAGATCAAGGTCGCCATGAGAACGGCGATCACCGCGCCGATCGCGGCGAGGAGCGGCAGCATGCGACGTTTCATTGCGGGATTTCCCCTTCTAGACAGGGCTACTTGCCCACCCTATGGGCCTCCGGATGGCCCTGTTCGTTAGGAACAACTATTCCATCAAGTCCGCACTCTCTTGAGAGGCAAATGGCCCGTGTTTTACAGGCCTAATGGCATGACCTAACCGTCTGCGATTCGTAGCTAAAAGGGCGGGTTCCGGCTCTAGTCAAAGGCGGTAAATGACTAGTCAGCACCGGCTCGCCGTGAGGCGCACCTAGTCGAGAGGATGCTCTCGATACGGTCGGAACCGGCATGAGACGACGCCGGCAAACTGGACTCCATCCCCCGGAATGGGGGCGACCTATCCCCGAAATGGTCCCTCTAGATAGGGTGCTAGAATGACGATCCTGATCGCGTAGCTAGTGCGGCAAACGAGGGCTTCCACCCCCCTTCGGTGCTCTCAAAAAGGCAGCCTGGGGCAACCCAGCGATGCAAAGTTCTGGACCTTCAACGCCAGTTGGAGGTCGCCGGGGAAGCCGGAGGAGGATTCGATCGCGACCCTCGCACGGGCCGCTGCGGCGTTGACCGCGGCAGGCGCCGCCGCACTGTTCCTTGTCGTCTCCGGCCCGGCCGCCGCCCTGGCAGCCTCGGCCACCGAATCCTGCTTCCAGGCAACGGTCAACGCTGAGCGGGCTGCCTCAGGGCTCCCGCTGCTCGCCTCCGACCCGACGCTCGTGGGGATCGCCGAGGGCTGGGCGGGGACGATGGCACAGACAGGGATCTTCGAGCACAACCCCAACCTCGGCGCCGACCTGCCGCCGGTGTGGCGGACCTACGGCGAGAACGTGGGCCAGGGAGCGTCCTGCTCGTCGATCGCGTCTGCCTTCTTTGGCTCCCCGGAGCACCGGGCGAACATCCTCGATCCGGACTACTCCGTGATCGGCGTGGGTGTGGTCGTCACGGGTGACGGCACGATCTACGTCGCCGAGGACTTCGCCGGCCCGGGCGGGGGAGTACCCGCTGCCGGGTCCGACCCGGCCGCACCGGCCGCACCGACCACGGCCCCACCCCCCGCAGCGCCGGCCACGTCCACGACGCCCGCCGCGCCCAAGGCCGCGCCCAAGGCCCCATCTAAAGCCGCAGCCCAGGCGGCGGCACCCCGCCCCAGCCCGACCCCGTCCGCCAGGCACCTGGCGGCCTCAGCCCGGGTGATGATCGAACCGGTGTCGAACATAACGGCTTCGGGAGCGGTTGTGCCGATCAGCGCCACGGTCCCTCCGCCCGCCCCGCACGGTCGCTCAGCGGGGAGCCATCACGCCCCGGTGTCCGGCAAAAAGGGTATCTTGCGACGCCTCCGCCGGGACCTGCGCCATTTCATCTCCCACCTCGTCAAGCCCACCCCGCACGCTTCCATCGCCTAGCTGCGCCGGAGCCCCCGCGACGTTTGAAGTCACAGCTACGCAGAGTGTGGGTCAGGCTTCAAACCTCGGCCCGGCCCCGTCGCCGGCCTCGCCGGCGGCCCGTCGCCGGCTCGCCCATGGCCCCGTCGCCGGCTCGCCCATAAGTAGGAGCACCTGATATGCTGGCCGTGAGGTTAGGTTAACCTAACCTGATGTTCGGGGGTCGTGGTATCGAGGAGGGTTCTTCATGGCTACTCAGGCACAAGACCCGGTCCTGATCGAGAACGAGCAGGTCCGCCGCCTCAAGGACGGCTACAAGTACGGCTGGAGCGACGCGGTCCACTACGTCGAGGCGCCGAAGAGGGGCCTGAGCCACGAGGTCATCGACATGATCTCGGATCGCAAGAACGAACCCGCCTGGATGCGGGCGCAGCGCCACAAGGCCCTCGACTACTTCCTGCGCCGGCCCATGCCCAGCTGGGGCGCCGACCTCTCGGCGATTGACTTCGACAACATCTATTACTACATCAAGCCGACGAACAAGGTGGAGAAGTGGGAGGACATGCCTCCCGAGATCCGCGACACCTGGGACAAGCTCGGCATCCCGGAGGCGGAGAAGAGCCACCTCGGCGGCGTCAGCGCCCAGTACGAGAGCGAGGTCGTCTACCACTCCACCAAGAAGGAGTTGGAGGACCTCGGCGTCATCTTCTGCGACATGGACACCGCACTCCGTGAGCACCCGGACCTGGTCAAGGAGCACTTCGGCACGATCATCCCGGCGAACGACAACAAGTTCGCCGCGCTGAACTCGGCAGTGTGGTCGGGCGGGTCGTTCATCTACGTGCCCAA
>DAIQBQ010000109.1:0-9266 GCA_036781065.1 Actinomycetota bacterium | reverse complement strand
CGATCTCGGCTCGCCCGACCGAGTCCCACAGGCCGTCGGAGCACAGCACGTAGGTGTCGCCCACCTCGGCCGGATGCCGGCTGAGGTCCGGCTGCACCGTCGGGTCGGTGCCGAGCGACCGGGTCAGCATCGACCGCGCCGGGTGCCGGGTAGCCTGCTCGGCGGTGATCAGCCGCATGCGCAGCATCTCGCCGACGCGGGAGTGGTCGGCGGTCAGCTGCGAGGCCTGGCCCTGGCGCACGAGATACGCACGGGAGTCGCCGACGTGGCTGATAGCCACCTCCTTGCCGGAGACCGCCAGCGCGGTGAGCGTGCTGCCCATGCCGCGGCGGCCGACCTCGTGGCTGGCGTCGAACACCGCCACGTTCGCCGTCCGCACCGCCGAGCGCAGCCGCTGGTGGGCGGCGCCGCTGCCCGCTGACCACTGGGCCAGCATCGTCTCGACCCCGAGCCGGCTGGCGACCTCACCGGCGGCGTGGCCGCCCATGCCGTCGCAGACGACGAACAGCGGGTCGCCCGAGGCCGGGACCAGTGCCCCGGCATAGTCCTCGTTGTTGTCCCTGCTGGTGCCGATGTCGCTGATGAAGGCCCAGTCGACGAGCTCGGTGGCCCCCTCGCCAGCCAGCCGCCCCTCCACGCCGGCCTCGGCCTCGGCCAGCCGGCCCTCAGCACCCGCCGGAGGTTCAGACGGGGGCCCGGCCGGCGGCTCTGTCGGGGCCTCGGACACCGGCTCCGCCGGCTGCCCGGTCGGGGCCTCGAGGCCGTCCGCAGGACACATGCTGGTCATTGTGCCCTACCGACCCCGGGCGTGGACCGGGTCAGCGCCCTGCACCGGGTTCTTTGTAACGTGAGGGATCAAATAGACCCGCCAGGTTCCAAAGAACGAATGGAAAGACACGCGAACTGGCCCGGGGGTAGCCCCGGGCCAGCGGTAGCAGCGCCAGATGCGATCTAGATGTCGTAGTACAGCATGAACTCCCACGGGTGCGGCCGAAGCCGGATCGCATCGACTTCCTTGGTCCGCTTGTAGTCGAGCCAGGTCTCGATCAGATCCTCGGAAAACACCCCGCCCTCGGTCAGGAAGGCGTGGTCGGCCTCCAGCGCGTCGAGCACGTCCTCGAGCGACCCGGGCACGTGGTTGAGCGCGGCGTGCTCCTCCGGCTCCAGGTCGTAGATGTCCTTGTCCACCGGCTCCGGCGGCTCGATCTTGTTCAGCACGCCGTCCAGGCCCGCCTGCAGCATCGCCGAGAACGCCAGGTACGGGTTGGCCGATGGGTCGGGGCACCGGAACTCCACCCGCTTGGCCTTGGGGCTGTTGGAGTACATCGGGATCCGGCACGCCGCCGAGCGGTTGCGCTGCGAGTACACCAGGTTGATCGGGGCCTCGAAGCCGGGGACCAGGCGGCGGTAGGAGTTCGTCGTCGGGGCACAGAACGCCAGCAGGGCAGGGGCGTGGGCGAGCAGCCCGCCGACGTAGTGCCGGCCGGTGTCGCTCAGGCCGCCGTAGCCGGCGGCGTCGAAGAACAGCGGCTCGCCGGCCTTCCACAGCGACGAATGCACGTGCATGCCCGAGCCGTTGTCGGCGAAGACCGGCTTCGGCATGAAGGTGGCGGTCTTGCCGTGCTTCCATGCCGTCGACTTGACCACGTACTTGTAGGTCATCACCTTGTCGGCCATCGCCAGGAGCGGGCTGAACCGCATGTCGATCTCAGCCTGCCCGGCGGTGCCCACCTCGTGGTGCTGGATCTCGACGTCGACGCCCATCTCGATCAGCGTCAGGATCATCTCGCTGCGGATGTCCTGGTTCTGGTCCATCGGCGGCACCGGGAAATAGCCTTCCTTGTACCGGGGCCGGTAGCCGCGGCTGCCCGGCTGGCCGGAGTTCCAGATGCCCTCCTCGGAGTCCACCGAGTAGTAGCCCTCGTGCGAGTTCTGGTCGAAGCGGGCCTCGTCGAAGATGTAGAACTCCAGCTCTGGCCCCCAGTACGAGGCGTCGGCCACGCCGGAGGCGACCAGGCGCTGCTCGGCTTTCTTGGCGATGTAGCGCGGGTCGCGGGAGTAGCTCTCCCGGGTGATCGGGTCCTGGATGAAACAGTTGATGTTGAGGGTGGTGACCTCGCGGAACGGGTCGAGGACCGCGGTGGTGGCATCCGGGATCAGCAGCATGTCGGACTCGTGGATCGCCTGGAAACCACGGATCGAGGAGCCGTCGAAGCCGTAGCCGTCGGCGAACCCGTCCTCGGTCAACTCGCTGACCGGCATCGAGAAGTGCTGCATGATCCCGGGCAGGTCGCAGAATCGCAGATCGACGATCTTCACCCCGGCGTCCTTCGCCAGCGCCAGGACGTCTTTGGGTGTATCTGGCATGTCCACCTCCTATATGGGTCTTGCTGTGGCCGGTGGCCCGGGCGGCCGGAGGGCTCCGGGCTGGGCAAAGACTACGTTGCGGCCCGCAAAAGTTTCAATGCCACCAGCACACGGCGGGGCCTTCACACGCGACGAGGGGCCCGTTGCGGGCCCCTCGTCCGAGTTGCTTTGTTGCGAATCAGAAACGCCGTGATGCTCCGGTGAGACCGCCCGGGTTCCACCGGGCCGGGACCGGCTCGGGCGCCGGCGGCTGCCAGCTGAGTCCCGGGATCTCCCGGCGGGCCGGGGTGCCGCTCCGGCCTGAGCCGAAGCGCACCGACGGGTCCCCGACCTCGGTGTCCAGATCGACCACTGCGGCGGCGATCACGATGAAGAACACCGCCGTCGAGATGATGAACCCGGTGTAGCCGAGCTCCTTGGGCAGCATCGGGCCGCCGTGCTCCTCACGCAGCAGGTACGAGGTGTTGCGCTTGAACGTGGTGACCCTGAGCGGCTGGGCCGGGATTTCCGGTGCGTGGATCGCCGGGTCGATCGGCAGGTAGATCGGGGCGGCCATGTTGTCCTGGCCCTTGATCAGGATCAGCAGGCTCTTCCACTTGCCGACCACGGGAACCGGCGCCGACTCGGTGTAGCTGCCGGGGCTGGTCTCCTTCAGGACGACCCGCCGGGTGCCCCCGCCCTGCCAGGAGGAGATGCCGAAGAAGATGGCGCCGTCGGCGGCGTTCGCCGGCTGCAGGGAGACCGCCACGTTGACCGTGTCGCCGTTGCCGATCGGGGTCTGGTGAATGGTGGCGACCACGTGGCTGACGTCCCGGGGCAGCGGGATCATCAGGGCGGCCACCAGCACCGCGCCAGCGATCCCCAGTGCTCCGATCGGGATCTTCGGCGAGTCCCGGTGGAACATCCGGCCGAGCCCGGCGCCGATGATGGCGGCGGCGACCGCCGTGATCGGGGCCAGCTCCAGGGTCTTGATCAGCAGCCCGGCGTTGTTGGACGCCGGGAACCAACCCGAGGCGCTGATCCATGCCGTCTCGGCGACGAGGCCGATGGTGCCGATCAGGACACCGGAGACGGCACCGAACTTCAGCCGGTTGTCGGTGCCGACCCACCAGGCGGCCAGCTCGACCAGCAGCGCCGAGGGGAGGAACAGCGGGTAGCGGGCGAATTCGTGGTGCAGGCTCGACACCAGCAGGCTCAAGAAGGTGCGGATGACCAGGAACGAGATGGCGACCTTGACCGCACCCCAGCGGCCGAGCACCAGCCGGCCGAAGACCAGGGCGACACCGGCGGCGAGCATGATCAGGATCGGGAGGTAGACCGGGTTGAACTGCGGCACCCGGTAGTCGAACTCGCCCGTGTAGGTGCAGCAGGCGGTCAGCACCGCACCGGTGGCGACGGCGACCCAGAACCGGCCGTGCGGGTTGGGCTTGGAGACCGGCCAGGCCTCGGCGAGCAGCAGCAGGACTGCGAAGCTTCCGATCGAGCCTCCGGTGATCAGTTGCAGGTGGGTGGGGCTCCACAGCGTGACGTCGATGCCGTAGGTGGCGTGCCACAGGGCGTCAAGCGGGAAGGCGGCGACGGCCAGGACGCCGGCGACCAGGAACAGCAGGCCGCCCCAGGGCACCCGGATGTAGTCACCGAAACGCAGCCTGGTGTCGGCTTTCTCCAGTGAGGCGAAGGTGATCGAGACGGCGGCGGCGAAGATCAGGCCGCCGAGGCCGAAGAGGATGGTGACATGTGGCGGGGTGAACAGCGTGCCCTTGTCCCGGCCGAAGTCGACGTGCCAGGCGACGTCCCAGTACAAGCCGATCGCGGCGACCAGGAGTGAGAGTAACCCGGTCAACGCGCCGGCCATCGCCCACCCGGCGAAGCCGGTCAGGCGCTCCAGCGAGTTGCTGATCGAGCCGAAGAAGTATTCGAACGGGTTCTTCTTGTCGCTCTCACCGTAGAACGCCAGCAAACCCACACTTGCGAGGTAGAAGACCACCGGGATACCGAGGACCAGCCAGTACGAGGACGGCCAGTACTCCTTGGTACCCGGGAGCTGTCCGCTGATCGGGTTGTTATTGAAGACCTGCGTCACCACGTGCAGCATGGGTCCCTCCTCTCCTCCCTCCGCCCCTGGCGAAGACTTCGGCATATTAGCATGTATCACCGTTCGATGTCACATACATCACTCGATAAGACTAGGGTTCCCGGAACCGGGCGGGGTAGTCAGACCGGGTTGCGCCGGCGCCGCGATGGAGGAGAGGGGGAGAGGGAGGTGCGAAGGAAGGTGGTGAGCCGTCGGTACCGGCAGCGAGCCGTCCCTACTTGGTGAATCCGATGGTCAGGTAGTTGGGACTCGCCAGGCCGAAAGCACCGAAGTTGGCGAGGGTGGAGCGCTCGACGACGATGTCGGGCTCCTGGTACAGGGGCAGCGAGTGGACCTCCTGCCAGACCTTCGTGTCGATCTGGTTGCCCAGCCGGATGCTCGCCGAGGCGTTCAGCTCCATCGAGGCTTGGGCGTAGAGGCTGTCGATCGCCGGCGAGCTGATGCCGCCGTAGTTCTGGGTGGGGCTTGAGCTGGCGGTAGCGGTCGGGCTCTGGTAGACCGCCCGCGTGATGGTGATCGGGAACACGCTGCCCTGCCAGGAGAACAGGGTCAGGTCGAAGTCGCCGGTGAAGATGTAGTTCTGGAAGAACGTCGAGTTGGACTCGCTCAGCACCAGCACCGGGATCCCCACCGCGTGCAGCATCGTCTTGATCAGTGAGGACTCCTGGGTGGCCTGGGGCACCCCTTGGGGGATGACCAGCCGCAGCGAGAGCGGCTGGCCGTCGGTGTTGGTCCGGACCCCCTTGACCAGCTTCCACCCGGCCTGGGTGAGCAGGTCGCCGGCCTTGGTCGTGTCGAGCGTGTCGTAGCTGCTGCCGTTGTCCTGGTACCCCTCCTCGTTGGCCAGGTAGATGTGGTTGTTGAGGTCCTGGTCCGCCACGCTGAGCGGCGAGAGCAGGTTCTTGGCGATCTGGGCGCGGTTGATGGCCAGCGCGACGGCCTGCCGCACCCGGAGGTCGCTGAGTGGGCTCGACGGGCCCCCGTTCATCGTCAGCTGCCGGAACTTGGTCCCGGCAGCGGAGCGGACCGCGGTGTTCTTGATCGCCCTCGCGGACTTCAGCTGGTTGGCGTCGGCGTTGATCGAGGCGAAGTCGATCTGGCCCTTTTGCAGTGCGGTCAGCTCGGCATTGGGGTCGCCGCTGTAGTTGTGGAACACGATCGAGCCGAGCACCGGCGCCGGCCCCCACCACTTCGGGTCCCGGACGATGGTGACGGTCTGGGCCGTCGGGTCGAAGCCCTGGAACATGAACGGCCCGGCCGAGGTCATCGTGCCGGTCAGCCAACCCTGGTTGAACTCGGCCGGTGTCGAGTTCAGCGAAGCGGGGTACAGCGGCGAGAACAGCCCCCGCCAGTCGGCGAAGGGCTTGGCGAAGGTGACGACGACCTGCCGCGGGTTCGATCCCTGGGTGACGCTGGCGACGTCGCTGTAGCCGGTGGTCCCGGCGGCCTGGTACGCCGAGTTGGTGCCGTTCAGCGCCTGCCACTGCGCCTGGAAGTCGGCGGCCACGATCGGGGAGCCGTTGTTCCAGGTCGCCTTCGGGTTGATCTCGTAGGTAACCACCATCGGGTTGGTGCTGGTGATGGTCGCCGACCTCAGG
Organism: Actinomycetota bacterium; assembly: GCA_036781065.1. Taxonomy (GTDB): domain Bacteria; phylum Actinomycetota; class CADDZG01; order JAHWKV01; family JAOPZY01; genus DAIQBQ01. The sequence continues at coordinate 3,206 of DAIQBQ010000109.1, read as the reverse complement.
TAGTTGGTGTTGAGCACCGGCTGGCCGGCGGCGTTGAAGGTGAACAGCTCCGGCATCATGGCGCTGAGGATGGCGTCCTCGTCGCTGCCGGCGCCGCTGGTCTGGTTGCCGTTGTAGTTGCTCGGGAAGATGCCGATCGGCCAGTTGAGCGTCCCGCCCTTCACCAGCGACCCGGCGGGAACCGGGTTGATGTCGTTCTGGCCGACCGCGGTCGGCTTGGGCTGGCAGGCGGCACCGACCAGGGCGACCACCAGCAGGCAGGCGGCGACCAGCGAGGCTCTGGCTCCGTGCGGGGCCGCACGCAACGGTCGGAACACTACAGGGCCGCCGCCGCTGGCTCGGAGGCCGGTGGCGCCTCCGCAGCCCGCCCGAACAGCCCGGACGACCACCCGGCGGCAGCGAGCACCGCCCCGGCGGCGAGCACCTTCGGCTGGCGGCGCCGGGCTCCCCGCACCATCAGGGTGTCTCCGGCGGCCCTGGCGGCGTGGCCCGCCCGGGGGATCGACAGCACGTAGCGGCCGGCCGGCGTCGCCCGGAGCCGGCCGAGGTCGCGGGTGAGCACGAGCGCCGAGGTGGCCGCCGGCACCAGGTAGTGCACGGCGAAGCCCAGCTTGGTCCTGCCCCGCCAGAGCAGCCACAGCGAGCTGGCTGAGGCGACGGCGTCGATGGCCAGCTTGGCCGGATGGATGTTCAGGAGAACCAGGGCGTCGGGGTCGGCGAGGCCGGCCAGCCCGGCCCGGGGCGAGCGCGCTGGTGCCGGGCCCGCCACGGGCGGTGGGGGCTGCTCGTCTACGTTGGCTGCTCGGACCATGGCGACATCATCCTTCATCCGGCTGGCGCAGCGCTGGGAGCCCCTGCTGCCTCGGTTACACCGAAATCGCGGAGATACGGTGCTGGCGCTTTGAGGTACCTAGTGTCAAACTACTGAATTGCGCGGGCCGTCTCACGGCCGCGCGGAGGAATCCGACCATGCCCGCAAACTGCTACCAGCAGGGCCCGGTCAGCGACATCCCGGGGGTCCTCGCACGGCTCGGCGAGATCCACCAGCACATTGACGCACACGGTCCGGGGCATCCGGACGGCGTCGGGTGCTTCAACGACCTGTACGCGGTGATCACCGAGCAGGTCCGGGACGGCGTCGCCGGCAAAATCTATCGGGACAACGAGTTCATGGCTGCGCTCGACGTCGCCTTCGCCAACCGCTACTTCGACGCCCTCCGGAGCGAGGATGCCAAGCAGGGTAACGGTCCGGGCCCGTGGCGGGTGCTGGTCGACAAGCGGGCGGACCCCGCAGTCACCGAGATCCAGTTCGCCGCCGCCGGTGTCAACGCCCACATCGACTTCGATCTGGCCGCGGCGGTTGTCAAAGTCTGGGAGGGGTTGGGCGGGGGATCGCATGACCGCGACCAGCACGCCACCTACCAGGAGATCGACGCCCTCTTTGCCCGGGAGATGACCAGGCTCCGCCACCAATTTGAGGACTCGGACCTCAAGCGCTTCGACGAGGGCAACGTGACAAAGTTCCTGAACTACGTGAGCGACTGGACGGTCAACGTGAGCCGCGACATCGCCTGGGGCCACGCCAGCCGGATGTGGCACCTGCGCCCCCTCCACCTCGACCGGGTGTATATGGACGGGCTGTCGGTGACGGCAACGGCCATCGGCGAAGCACTCCTGATCCCCTTCTGATCATTCCCGCGGGTATGCCCTCAGGCGGCCCCCACCCCCGGCCGACAATAATGGTCGGGCGGCTGGGGACATCGGTCGTGCGCGCGAGCGATGCACGCGGACAGCCATCCCCGATGTTCGGCTGGCAAGCTCGATCCGCTCGGGGGGTCCAGGTGGCTGGCTCCACCGGGCGCGACCCGACCGGCGCGCGGCACCTGTACTTGAATGACCCTGTACTTGAATTACGAGGATGACAATGCCGAGCAAGATCGCGGCCCTGGTGCGCACCCGTGCCCGGTCGGCCGAGGAGGCGGGGCGCCCGGCCTACCTCGATGCCCAATCGGGCGCGGCCCGGACCTGGGGTGAGGTCGGCAGGGCGGTGGAGGCTTGGCAGGCTGCCACCCGCGACGCCGGGCTTGCGCCGGGGACGCCGGTGGCCACTGCCATCACCGAGCCGCTTGCCTTTATCGGCGCCTACCTCGGCCTGCTCTCGGCCGGTGCGGTGATCCTGACACTCGATCCGTTCACGACGTCGACCCGCGATGCCGGGGAGGCCGCCGCCCTTGCCGAAGCCGCCGCCGCGCTGACCGAGTTCGCCGCTGTGGGTGTTGTCACCGACAACGACGGGGGCCGGCGAGCCGCGCTCGAAGCCGGCATCCCGGCCTGGGACCTCACCGTGTCCGGACCCGGAGCTGAAGGACTCGGTGCCGTCACCGGGGAGCCGGCCCGCTGGGCGGAGCCGTCCACAGTCGTCCTGCGCACGTCGGGCAGCACCGGTCGTCCCAAGGGCGTCCCGCTCCAGGAGCGCCACCTGCTCCATAACGCCGGTGCGGTCGTCACGCATCACCGCCTCGGCCCGGGCGAGCGGATGCACAGCGCGCTGCCCCTCTTCCACATCAACGCCCAGGTGACCGGCGTGCTGTCGGCGTTGGTCGCCGGCTCCAGCCTGGTCGTCGCCGACCGTTTCCACCGTAATGGGTTCTGGGACGTGCTGGAGACCTGCGAGGTCACCGTCCTCAATGCGGTACCGGCGATCCTTACGCTGCTGGCCGACGGGACACCCCCGAGCGAGCGCGTCGCCCGGCGGGTGCGCTTTGCCCGGTCGGCCTCGGCGCCGTTGCCGGTGCCGACGCTCAAGTCGTTTGAGGAGCGGTGCGGCATCGGTGTCCTGGAGACCTACGGGATGACCGAGGCGGCCGGCCAGATCTGTGCCAACCCGCTGGCGCCCGAGCGGCGCCGCCCGGGCTCGGTCGGGCTTCCGGTGGGCATCGAGCTCCGGGTGGTCGACGAGGGCGGACGGCCCGTTCCGGCCGGCGAGGCGGGGGGGGTCGAGATCCGGGGGGCGAGCGTGACGACTGCCTACGTGGTCCCGGCAGGATCTGGCGCCGGTCCGCACCGGCGGATGGCCCGTAACGGCTCCGGCTGGCTGCCGACCGGCGACGTCGGATCGGCTGACCGTGACGGCTACGTGGTGCTGCTGGGGCGCGGGGACGGCGTGATCAACCGCGGGGGTGAGAAGGTATATCCCCGTGAAGTCG